>DXHF01000079.1 GCA_019113605.1 Candidatus Paenibacillus intestinavium | reverse complement strand
ACAACTATAAATTTGTAAAAGAACAACTCGAAAAGCGTCAAGCATTGCCGCAGTATCAATTCTAATCGTAGCCTGTCCTATTGTATCAGCGCCTAATTTATGTTAGAATCATATTATCTATTTTTGTATGGATTGGCTATGCTGGAGGTGGAAGAAATGGATGTTGCTTTGAAAATCTTGTTAATTATTTTTGCGCTTGGTTTGATTGGAGCAGTATTGCTGCAAAAAGGTAAAAGCGCGGGACTTACTGGTGCAATTACTGGTGGTGCTGAACATTTATTCGGTAAACAAAAGGCTCGTGGTTTAGACCTATTTTTGGAGCGTCTAACTGTGGCTTTGGCTGCAGGTTTCTTTATTTTGGCGTTAGTAGTATCGTATTTCATAAATGCATAATTAGAGCATTGAAAAGCGAGGGATTCCCTCGCTTTTTTTTGTTGGTACCTTACATATATTTAAGATTGATTTCATCACATATGGTGTATACTTAACAGTATGATGATATAAGAATAAGGGGGAAAGTTTATGGTGAACGAGAGTCAATTACTCGAATTTATGAAAGAAATAGCGTATAAACCGATGACATATCAAGAACTAGAACAGCATTTTGCGATTAGTGAAGCTACAGAATTCAAAAGCTTTCTGAAAATGCTAGTTGCATTAGAGGATGAAGGGAAAATTCTTAGAACGCGAACAGAGCGTTATGGCGTGCCAGAGCGAATGAATTTATTGCGTGGGCGGATACAGGCGCATGCTAAAGGTTTTGGATTTCTAATTCCAGATGATAAAGAACACGGAGATGTCTATATTCATGCCAATGATTTGAAAAGTGCGATGAATGGTGATATCGTCCTTATTCGAATTACAAGCAAAAGCGAAGCAGGCGGTCGGATGGAAGGGGAAGTCGAACGTATTGTAAAGCGTGCGGTAACTCAAGTGGTAGGTGTTATTGAACACCATGAAGCCTTCGCATTCGTTATGCCGGATGATCAACGTATTAATCGTGACATCTTTATTCCTAAAGGTAAAACAAAAGGAGCAGTTTCCGGACAAAAGGTTGTCGTGCAAATTATGGTTTATCCGGAAGGAAGATCAGCTGCTGAAGGTGAAGTTATCGAAATTCTTGGTCATAAAAATGATCCAGGTGTAGATATATTATCTATTATACGTAAACATCAATTACCCGAAAAGTTTCCGGAAGAAGTTATGGCTGAAGCAGAAGCTGCTCCAGAAGTAATAACTGAAGATGAAATAACTAGCCAAAATCGTCGCGATCTTCGTAATGAAGTAATCGTAACAATCGATGGTGCTGATGCAAAAGACCTTGATGATGCTGTTCATGTAAAACGATTAGACAATGGCAATCTATTACTCGGCGTGCATATCGCTGATGTAGGCTACTATGTGAAAGAACGTTCTGAACTTGATCAGGAAGCATTTCTGCGAGGCTGTAGTGTCTATTTGGTAGATCGAGTTATCCCGATGCTACCACATCGACTATCTAATGGGATATGTTCCTTGAACCCGCAAGTCGATCGCTTGACGCTTTCTTGTGAAATTGAATTTGATGCGGAGTCGTTAAAGCAAGTTAAACATGACATATTTACTAGTGTTATTCGTACGACAGAGCGTATGACGTATACAGATGTTCGCGATATTCTTACAGCTACAGAAGAAGAACCTCATACAGAACTGAAAGAGCGTTACGCTCCATTACTAGATATGTTCCAGTTGATGGAACATCTAGCTATGAGATTGCGAAAGAGCCGGATGAAGCGTGGAGCGATTGATTTTGATTTCCAAGAATCAAAAATAATTGTAGATGATGATGGCAAAGCCGTAGATATCGTTAAACGTGAACGTTCTGTCGCTGAGCAAATTATTGAAGAATTTATGCTAGTAGCTAATGAAACCGTTGCAGAGCATTTCTACTGGATGAAAGTACCTTTCCTATATCGTATTCATGAGGATCCAGATCAAGAAAAGCTCCAAACATTTATGACATTTGCTGCGAACTTTGGTCATGTAGTAAAAGGAAAAGGTAATTCGGTACATCCTCGTGCATTGCAGACGCTACTTGATAAAATTCAAGGTACGAAGGAAGCAACGGTTATCTCGACGATGATGCTTCGTTCGATGAAACAAGCGAAATACGATGCTGAAAGCTTAGGTCATTTCGGACTTGCTGCTGAATATTATTCGCATTTCACGTCGCCAATTCGTCGATATCCTGACCTTGCCATTCATCGAGTCATTCGTGAAGTAATCGAAGGTGGCGGTTCACTAAGTAGCAAACGTCAGGAAACGCTAGCTATTCGCATGCCGGATATTGCCCAACATTCCTCACAACGTGAACGTATTGCTGTAGAGGCGGAGCGTGACACGGATCGACTGAAAAAATGCGAATATATGCTAGATAAGGTTGGCGAGACATTCAGTGGGATCATCGGCAGTGTGACGAGTTTCGGTATGTTTGTAGAACTTGAAAATTCTGTTGAGGGATTAATTCGTCTTGGAGATATGACCGATGACTATTACAATTTCCACCAGGATCATATGATTCTTGTCGGAGAACGTACATCGAAAATATATCGGATCGGCGATGAAGTCGAAATTACAGTTAATCGTGTAAATATGAGCGACCATACGATAGATTTTGTGTTTGCAGGTACGAAAGGGAATAGTGATCGCTACTCTGGAAGAGCGGGACGGAACCGTCAAGATGTAGGTCAAGCAGGTGATCGTAAGCCGGCACGTGGCGGGAAGCCAGGTACAGCTGCTGGAGGAAGTAGTAATGATCGACGTAAGTCTAGAGCAGGTGGAGATCGTAGTTCCCGTCAAGGGGATAAACGTTCTGGAGCAACAGATTCTCGTGATAACAAAGGGAAGAAGGACTTCAAGCGTGGTCCGCGGACAAGCGCAGTAACTGGTGATAAGTCAAAAAATCCGTGGGTGGAAGACAACCGCTTAATTCTTGACTTTGATAGTGTGGATAAAGAAAAAGCTGCGGCTCAGCCGAATCGTGAAGAGGGCGGAACATATTACTCCAACCCATTTGCAGGAAAACCGCCAAGAAAGAAAAAGTCTGCTTCAGCTCAAGGAGACAAAAAGAGATACTATAAGAAGACATCAGCAAGTGGGGTGTTTAATGGCGGTAAAGATAGTTCGAATCCGTCTGGTACTGTGTTAGATCCCGCACAGAAGAAGGCGAAAAAGAAAAAAGATAAAGCCAAAAAAGCAATGGGTGGCTTCGTACGTAAAAAGAAATAAGCAAAATTTTGATAACGAATAAAAATACATTCGGATGAATAAAGGGAGAAAGCAAAACAAGTAAAACGCTTGCTTTTTCCCAATTCCTATAGTAAACTCAAGCTAATTGATATGATTCACCTCTATTCACATATTGAAAAGGGTATCATCATCTTCATGAACCTTTTTCAATGTGTGAATTTTTTGTTTTACAACGAAATAGGCGCATATTATTTATCTTTTTACAAAGGAGGCTATTTCACATGCAACAAGGTACAGTAAAATGGTTTAACGCAGAAAAAGGCTACGGCTTTATCGAAGCTGAAGGCGGCAACGATGTATTCGTACATTTCTCCGCTATCACTGGCGACGGCTTCAAAACTCTTGAAGAAGGCCAACAAGTTGAGTTCAACGTAGTTGACGGCAACCGTGGACCACAAGCAGAAAACGTAGTTAAGCTTTAATAGCTAACTTGCGTTAATGCGTGAACGAAGGACCGATCTAGACCATTCGTGGCTAGGCGGTCCTTCTTGTCTCTTTCATAATATTGCTTTTGGACAGTAAAATTGCTACAATATAGTTTCATGAGATTAGAAGCAGAGAGGTGAATGGTGTGAGTAAAAAGGTAACGGAGAGTAAGCCATTAGCACAAAATAAAAAGGCTTCTCATGATTACTTTATTGAAGAAACCTTGGAGGCAGGGATGGTGCTAACGGGTACAGAGATCAAATCTCTTCGTACAGGTAGGGCCAATATTAATGATGCATTTGCGACGATTCGTAATGGCGAAATCTTTATCCACAATCTGCATATTAGTCCGTTCGAACAAGGGAATATTCATAATCCAACTGATCCAACTCGAGCTCGTAAGCTATTGCTTCACAAATCTCAAATTCTTAAACTTCTGGGTCAGGCAAAGCAAGAAGGCTATTCTATTGTGCCATTGAAAATTTATGTGCGTAATGGGTATGCCAAATTGCTAATTGGACTAGGTAAAGGTAAGAAACAATTTGATAAACGTGATGCAGCAGCAAAACGTGATTCACAGCGTGATATTCAGCGTATATTACGGGAAAAGCAGAAAGTCATTCGCTAAGTAGAAGAGAGATTATTACCTTTGAACAGTGACTTTGATAATTTCCAACGATCATACAGTGTGAATTGATGAAAATCATGATATACTATAGTAGTAATCAAATCTTATTAGTCGGTGGCTAATGAGTACATTAATCCGTGCTTACTTCTTGTTGAAGCAAGCGTTCCTAAGCTAAAGCTTATTACGATAAGCTGGATGCCATTTAGGGGGCGTTTATGGATTCGACGGGGACTGGACGAGCGCGGGTTGCGAGTAGTGGGGAGTCGTCCGCTTTATCAACGCTAAAGCCTATTAAACGGCAAACAACAAACAAACTACGCATTAGCAGCCTAAGAAACTGTTAGCGTGCTTCTACCCGGCATCGCCCATGTGATCGGGATAGGGGCTAACTCATAGTGGGATACGCTGTCACATCTCCGCCTGGGGTGTGCTGAAGAAGACAATCAGGCTGGGCCTAGCAGAAGCCGGTTACGGGGCGTCTGCTCGATCGACAATAAAACTGTGACTACACTCGTAGAAGCCTGTGTGGCGTAGTCTTCGGACAGGGGTTCAACTCCCCTCGCCTCCACCATGTAAATCCACAACCGCATGAGGTTGTGGATTTTTGCTGTATATTTATTTGATGATTGTAGCATTGTAGCATCGCTGTAATGTGAAGAAAAGACCGTAAAGTTTAACGGTCTTTTCATTAAAGTGTTCACAGTTAGTTATTAGTAGACGCTGAGCATTTTGGTTATGT
>DXHF01000078.1 GCA_019113605.1 Candidatus Paenibacillus intestinavium | reverse complement strand
AGTTCTGCTCCACAACTTGAAGAACTTCGTAAAGAATATGGATTCACATTAAAACACGAGAAGATGAAGACACCAAGTTTCTGGTCTAACTTCTTAGTTACATTGATTCCGTTTATCTTAATTTTCGTATTATTCTTCTTCTTAATGAATCAAGCTCAAGGCGGCGGCGGCAAAGTTATGAACTTTGGTAAGAGCAAAGCTAAGCTGTATAACGAAGAGAAGAAAAAAGTTACGTTCCAAGACGTTGCAGGTGCAGATGAAGAGAAGCAAGAGCTTATCGAAGTGGTTGACTTCTTGAAAGATCCTCGTAAGTTCAACTTGGTAGGTGCTCGTATTCCGAAAGGGGTACTTCTTGTAGGTCCTCCAGGTACAGGTAAAACATTGCTTGCAAGAGCAGTTGCTGGAGAAGCTGGCGTACCATTCTTTAGTATTTCAGGTTCTGACTTCGTGGAAATGTTCGTCGGTGTTGGTGCTTCTCGTGTTCGTGACTTGTTCGAGAATGCGAAGAAAAATGCACCATGTATTATCTTCATCGATGAGATCGATGCAGTAGGTCGTCAACGTGGAGCTGGTCTTGGCGGTGGTCATGATGAGCGTGAACAAACGTTGAACCAAATGCTAGTTGAAATGGATGGTTTCGGTGCTAACGAAGGTATTATTATTATCGCAGCAACGAACCGTGCTGATATCTTGGATCCAGCGTTACTTCGTCCAGGTCGTTTTGACCGTCAAATTACGGTAGATCGTCCTGACGTTAGAGGTCGTGAAGACGTATTGAAGGTACATGCGCGTAATAAGCCACTCACAGATGAAGTGAATTTAGCTACTATTGCGAAACGTACAACTGGATTCAGTGGTGCTGATCTTGAAAACCTTCTGAATGAAGCAGCGTTACTTGCTGCTCGTCGTAATAAGAAGGAAATAAATATGGTTGATATTGATGATGCAATTGATCGTGTTATTGTAGGTACAGAGAAGAAGAGTCGTGTTATTAGTGATCGTGAGAAGCGCATTGTAGCTTATCATGAAGCTGGACATACGATTGCTGGCTACTACCTAGAGCATGCCGATCAAGTTCATAAAGTTACGATCATTCCACGCGGACGTGCTGGCGGATATGTGATCATGCTTCCAAAAGAAGATCGTATGCTTGTCACGAAGAACGAGCTACTAGATCGCGTATGTGGTCTGTTAGCGGGCCGTGTTGCCGAGGAAATCTTCATTGGGGAAATTGGTACAGGTGCATACAGTGACTTCAAGCAAGCTACAGCTATTGTTCGTAGCATGATTATGGAGTATGGTATGAGCGATAAGCTAGGCCCAATGCAATTCGGTAGTTCGCAACAAGGTTCAGTGTTTTTAGGTCGTGACATTGGTCACGAACAAAATTACTCTGATGCGATTGCATATGAGATTGACCAAGAAATGCAATCGATTATTAACGAATGTTATAACCGTACGAGAGACCTTCTTAATGAGAAGAGCAAAGAGATGCATGCTATTGCAACGACATTGCTTGATGTTGAGACGTTGGAAATCGAGCAAATCAAGTCCTTGCTTGAAACAGGTCACTTACCAGCTCCGTTTGCTGGCGGTGCTTCAACTGAAGCGATCGTAGAATCGAAAGCAGCACCAATTATCGATGAGATCGGTGATGTGAAAGTTCGCATTCAACCACGTGAAGATGAAGAGCCTGCAACAGAACAGGACCCGATTCCGAACAATCCGGTAGATGATGATAACAAAAAAGAATAATAATAAATAGCTAGACTGTTCTCTTCAACAGTAAGATTGTTGAAGAGAACAGTCTTTTTGTTTTAATTGAAATTACGGAGCTTTAAAGTGAGTAAATTAGCGTTCCATTATTTAAATGTTAAGGAATGATGAACATTTGCTGCTTACTCCATTGACATGACGGGTTAACACATGTAAATTAAATCTTGAATCGTTTATCTTTAATTACTTTTGTAAAATGTATAGGAAGCGACTTGTAGAGTAAGTGCATGAATTCACAAAGTCGTTATTGCTATTGTAAATAGTAACAATACCATTGTGCATAGAGGAGAGGATCTAGAGTGGAAACATTAGCGCTAGAACGCAAACAAGAACAGAATCGTCAATTGCGTGAACGTCTTATGGAGCTGAAGAAAGAAAGAAATGCGATTATATTAGCACATTATTATCAACGTGATGAAATTCAAGAGGTTGCCGATTTTCGTGGGGATTCATTTCTATTAGCTCAAAAAGCTGCTCAAACTGATGCTGAAGTTATAGTATTTTGCGGTGTTCACTTTATGGGCGAGAGTGCAAAAATTCTTGCGCCTAACAAAACAGTCATTATTCCTGATGAACGAGCAGGTTGTCCGATGGCGGATATGGTTAATGTTGATGGTCTTCGTAAGCTAAAGGCACAGCATCCTAATGCGACCGTTGTCACATATATTAACTCATCAGCTGAGATTAAAGCTGAAACAGACATTTGTTGTACATCTGCCAATGCATTGAATGTTGTCAATTCTGTTGAAGGTGATGAAGTTATCTGGGTACCAGATAAAAACCTTGGCCATTATGTTCAACAAAATACAGACAAAAAAATGATTATTTGGGAAGGCTATTGCAATACGCATGATATGCTAACCGTCAAAGATGTAGAAGAAATGAAAGCAAAATATCCTAATGCACAATTTGTTGTACACCCTGAATGTCGTCCTGAAGTAGTAGCACTTGGAGACTTTGTTGGAAGTACAACAGCCATTTTGAAATATTGTAAAGAATCACCATGCCAAGAGTTTATTGTAGGTACAGAAGATGGAACTGGTTATCAATTACGTCTTGATAGTCCGGGTAAAACATTCAACTTCGCTTCAAAATATTTAGTATGTCCGAATATGAAGGTTAATAATTTGAAAAAACTTGTCAAATGTCTGGAAACGATGCAGCCTCAAATTTATGTGCCGCCTCATGTGGCTGACCAAGCACGTCTATCCTTAGAACGCATGTTACTTGTAAAGTAAAGGAAGTTTAAAAAGTGGACTTTTTGAACCTACACGTAGAGGAAGTTCGGAGGAGTACAACAATGATTCCAAGATACTTAGTTGATATAGATATTCAGAGCTTGCCAGTGGTGGATACTGATGTGATCGTAATCGGAGCAGGTATAGCCGGTTTATTTACAGCGCTTCGTTCTAGTAAGGAGCAATCCGTTGTAATGATTACGAAAAAGTCACTGCTAGATAGTAATACTCGCTATGCGCAAGGTGGCATCGCGGCGGTTATATCAGCAGATGATTCACCCCAATATCATTTGCAGGACACAATAGTAGCAGGTGCGGGCCTTTGTGATCATAGTGCTGTGGATGTGCTAGTTCATGAAGGTCCAGAAGGTGTAGAAAATCTAATTAAGCTCGGCACGCAATTCGACGTGGAAAATGGTGAATATGCCCTTACGCAAGAAGGAGCTCATAGTCAGCGTCGTATTTTGCATGCCAATGGAGATGCTACTGGTTTTGAAATTGTACGTGCTCTTTCTGAAAAGGCAATTGCTAATAGCAATATTGATGTATGGGACAATCACTTCGTTATTGATCTCGTAACAGACCAAGGTATTTGCTATGGAGCGATTGTTCAGAAAAGCAATGGAGAACGATTGTTTTTACGGGGCAAAGCTACCGTTCTATGCTCTGGAGGTTCGGGTCAACTTTATCGCTATACAACGAATCCAGAAGTTGCTACGGCAGACGGTGTTGCTATGGCGTATCGTGCAGGTGCTAACGTGCGTGATATGGAATTTATTCAATTCCATCCAACATCGTTATGTTACCCTGGTGCTCCGCGCTTCTTAATTTCAGAAGCTGTTCGAGGTGAGGGCGCGTATTTACGTAATATTAAAGGCGAACGTTTTATGGGAAAATATCATGAACAATTAGAGCTTGCTCCACGAGATGTTGTTGCTCGTGCCATTGTAAGTGAGATGGAAGAGAGTAAATCTACTTTTGTATATATTGATATTACGCATGAAACGGAAGAGAAAATCAAACATCGTTTCCCAACGATCTATAAATATTGTTTGGACTACGGATTAGATTTAACTACCGATTGGATTCCTGTTGCTCCTGCTATGCACTATATGATGGGTGGAGTCGAAACTGACTTGAATGGAGAAACTAATATTTCTCGTTTGTTTGCCTGTGGCGAAGTTTCATCAACCGGCGTACATGGTGCGAATAGATTGGCAAGTAATTCTCTTTCCGAAGCTATTGTTTTCGGTAGACGTATTGTCGACCGTATAGCGTTATTGTCATCACTTACGAAGGTGCCGAATACGAGTTTCATTGGCGATCGTCATGTCCATGCGATCCAGCCTGTTGTAGAACGCCGCTTGAAGCTGCAGAAAATTATGGTGCGTTATGCTGGGTTGAAACGTAATCGTGAAGGACTGCAGAAGGGTTTAGATGAATTAATGCGACAAGTTACTATTTTTAATACAGAGCTTACGGAGCGTGAAGAGTTCGAATTTGCGAATATGTTAACTTGTGCATTACTGATAACGGAATCAGCACTCTTCCGTGAAGAAAGTCGCGGTGGACATTATCGTGAGGATTTCCCGAACCGTGATGATGAACATTGGAGTAAGCATACAGTATTGAATCGTGAAACTGGTCAATTTGAGGAGTGGATCACAAATGTTTGAGTGGACAAACGGCGGATACGATTATGAACTGAAGCAATTGATACGTAGTTGGCTAGCAGAGGATATAGGTAGTGGAGATGTTACAACAGAGACAACAATACCTGTAAACTCGGTATCTAAAGCCGTCATTCATATGAAAGAACCAGGAATTATTGCAGGTATTCCGATTGCTCAACTTGTATTTGAAGTTGTAGATGAATCATTAACATTTAAAGCGATGGTAGAAGATGGTGAACATGTCCATAAAGGCACTGTCATTATTGAAGTTGAGGGTAGTACGAGAAGTTTACTTACTGGAGAACGACTTGCATTGAATTTAATGCAAAGACTTTCAGGAATCGCGACGAAAACGAATAGCTTTGTGCAAGCATTGCAAGGATTACCGACAAAACTTGTTGATACACGAAAAACAACACCTGGTCATCGTAATCTCGAGAAATATGCGGTACGTGTAGGTGGAGGATATAACCATCGCTTTGGCTTGTATGATGCTGTTATGATTAAAGATAATCATATTAAAGGAGCTGGTAGTATTACAGCTGCTGTTGCATCCGCACGCCAACAAATTCCACATACGATGAAAATTGAAGTGGAGACCGAATCGATGGAGCAAATTCAAGAAGCTATTCATTGTGGGGCGGATATTATTATGCTCGATAATATGCCGGCTGCAGCGATGAAAGAAGCTGTTGTATATATTAAGGAGCACTCTTCACATATTATCGTTGAGGCTTCTGGTAACATTACACTTGATACGATATATGATAAGGCAGCATCGGGCGTTGATGTCATATCTGTTGGTGGTTTGACGTATTCTTTTCAAGCCTTAGACATTAGTCTAGACTTGAATGAGAAGAAAGGTGGAACTATCGCGTGATTTTAGTTATAGATGTCGGCAATACAAACATCGTACTTGGTATATATAAAGGGAAACAATTATTGCATCATTGGCGTATTAGTACGAACCGTTCTGGAACAGTTGATGAGTATGGAATTATGATTCACAACTTGTTTCAGTATGCCGGCATAAGCTTGCAACAGATTGATGGGGTTGCCATATCATCAGTTGTTCCGCCATTAATGGGATTATTGGAGCAGCTATGTGCTAAGTATATGAAGAAAACACCACTTGTTGTCGGACCTGGTGTGAAAACAGGACTTAACATTCGCTATGAAAATCCACGCGAGGTGGGTGCCGATCGAATCGTTAACTCTGTTGCTGCGATAGAGAAGTATGGTGCTCCATTAATCGTTGTTGATTTCGGCACAGCAACGACGTTTGATTATATCGATGAAGAGGCAAGCTATATTGGCGGTGCAATTGTTCCAGGAATTGGGATTTCGACAGAGGCATTGTATCAGCGGGCAGCCAAATTACCACGTATTGAGCTGACGAAGCCGAAAAGCGTTGTAGGTCGAAATTCAGTAACCTCTATGCAAGCGGGTATTATTTATGGCTATGTTGGACAAGTTGACGGTATTGTTAACCGAATCAAAAAAGAATTTAATGTAGCACCAAAAGTTATTGCAACGGGCGGTCTGGCCGAATTCATTAATACTGAATCTGAAACGATTGAGATCGTTGATCCGATGCTAACGCTTGAGGGGTTACGTTTAATCTATGAACGCAATCAGGAGGGATAGTTATGACAGAACAATTGAAAGACATTCTCGTTCGCGGCACGGCATGGGGTGGTAAGCTACGTGTATTTGCGACAAGGTTGACTAATATTGTACAAGAAATGCAGACGCGTCATCAGACCTATCCAACGGCAACAGCAGCGTTAGGTAGAACAAGTGCAGTTGCTGCGATGATGGGTGCTATGCTGAAGGGCGAGGAACGTCTTACGATTCAAGTAAAGGGTGACGGTCCAATCGGCAATGTTGTCGTTGATGCGAACACTTATGGCGAAATTCGAGGCTACGTTGATTATCCACAAGCACATCATGCAAGCAACGAGCGCGACAAGTTGGATGTGGCAGGTGCTGTAGGCACAACAGGATTTATTTATGTAACCAAAGATTTAGGAATGAAAGAGCCGTATAGTGGAAGTATACCTATTATTTCAGGGGAGCTTGGAGAAGATTACACCTATTACTTTGCTGCAAGCGAGCAGACGCCTTCCGCTGTTTCAGTAGGGGTATTGGTGGATACTGATAATTCAGTGCTTCATGCAGGTGGGATGATTGTCCAAGTGCTACCTGGACTTAAAGACGAAGATTTGACGAGATTAGAGCATGCTATCGCGGCATTGCCCCCTGTTACAACTTTACTTGAACAAGGCGAAACACCCGAAGGTATTATTCGCTCGTTAGTGGGAGACGATTTTGTCATTCATGACATCATGGATTTGCGTTTCCAATGTAAATGCTCAGAAGAGCGTGTAAGTGCAACGTTGTTGAGTGTTGGCGCGGACGAACTACAAAGTATGATTGATGATACTGGAGAGGCAGAGCTTGTATGTCATTTCTGTAATGAAAAGTATCATTTCAACAAAGAGAAGCTAGTGGAACTAAGAGATGAAGCAAGGTCTTAAGTAAGGATCGTAGAATATGAAAAAATATGATGTATTGAAGCTTGTAGTTATTATTCAAGCGGTAGGCATGTTCGCTCTAGCTAGCTTTGCGATTTGGCAGCTATGGCCTAACTTGCAAGGCAAATCAGCCGAACTTGAAGGATCAATGGTCGAAGACGATAGAAATCGAATTGACAATGAGATTGTCGCCGTCGTAGCGGATAAAAATATAACAAAACAGCAGCTTATTGATGAATTGATAGAATTATATGGAGATCAAGCACTACAGCAATTACTGCTGCATGTAACGATTGAGCTCGCTGCACAGGAAAAAGGGATTGTGCTTACTCATAGTGAGCTAGAAGCAGCGATTAGTGAAGCTTCTAGCGGATATGAAAGCAAAGAACAATATTTTCAGATGATGAAGGAGCAATTAGGGCTTTCACAGAAAAGAGTAATAGAAGGTATTCAAGACCATGAATTACTAGTCAAAATTGCGATCTCCGATATTGAGGTTAGCACAGCAGAAATTACTGCTTATATCGAAAGTCATCCGGAGCAATTTCAACAAAAACAGCAGTTTCGTCTAAGCTGGATTCTTACTGAAAACGATAGTGATGCCAATTATGTGCTTAATGAGCTTACACAAGGGGCTGATTTCGCCGCGACGGCATCACAATACTCTATAGATATTTACTCTGCTGAAATGGGTGGGGACTTAGGTGAAATTGAATACAATGATCCATTTTATGATCCAAGCTTGCTCGAAGAAGCCTCGAAGATGCAAGTAGGTGATGTCGTTGGTCCGATTCGTACAGAGGACGGCTATGCAATATTGTATTTAGCTGGAAGGAACATACCTGAAGGACTGACGAAAGAACAGC
>DXHF01000077.1 GCA_019113605.1 Candidatus Paenibacillus intestinavium | reverse complement strand
CATTTCTTCCTTGATAACCCGAACACCAAAAGTCTCATTATCCAATTAATTAAAGACCTCATACCCATTGCAAAAAAGAATGAAAAACACCTTATCTTCGTTAGCTCACAAGTGGACCTTCCGCAAGAATTAACAAAGGATATTACATTCTTACAATTCGACTTACCGGATGCAAACACGCTTGATTCGGTATTACACGATATTCTATCATCAGTAGCAATTAACAACTTGAATATCAGTCTTAAAGACATGACTCCTGAGAAGCAAAAAATAACAATCAATCAAGCTATAGAGAAATTGGGTGTTAAAGAAGAAGAACGATATCGCATCGTACAAGCAGCCCTGGGACTGACATGTGCAGAAGCCGAGAATGCTTTCGCTCTTACATGGGTCGAGCACAAATCATTCTCGTCTGATGAAGCGGTTGCGTTTGTACAGAAGATAAAAACCCAATTTATTAACAGTAGCGGCATGCTAGAATACATACCGCCAAAGTTCGATTTAGATGATATTGGTGGTCTGGATGAACTCAAGAAGTGGCTTGTCATGTACCAAAAGGCATTTACCAAAGAAGCTAAAGCATTTGGTCTAGCGATTCCGAAGGGTGTCATCTGTACTGGTCTACCTGGTACGGGGAAATCTACAGCGGCAAACGCTACTAGTGCAGCGTGGAGAATTCCATTATTAAGATTCGACATCGGTCAAATTTTCGGATCTTTATTGGGTGAAACAGAGAAGAAGCTCCGCACTGTTCTTCGTACTGCCGAAGCACTTGCACCTTGCATTCTTCAGATTGAAGAAATTGAAAAGTCACTTGCTGGTATTTCAGGAGGGTCGTCTAATGACGGTGGTACAACTTCGCGGGTTGGAGCTACGCTTCTCACGTGGATGCAAGAGAAGACAAAGCCTGTTTTTGTATTCGCGACTGCGAATGATATCTCTAAATTAGATTCTGCCCTTGTTCGTAAAGGACGCTTCGATGAAATATTCTTCATCGACCTTCCAACTCAAGATGAACGAAAAAGTATTTTCACCATTCACATCCGCAAGCGCAACAGGAACCCTGATAGATTTAATTTGGAAGACCTAGCTACTCATAGTGTTGGTTATGGTGGTGCTGAGATAGAAAGTGCTGTAGAAGCCGGCTTATGGGCAGCATTCAATGATAACAAGAGGGAGTTAAGTACAGACGATATCCTTCATGCACTTGCTAATACAAAGCCAATTTCCATAACAAAAAAGGAATCCATCGAAGCACTTCGACAATGGGCAGATGGTCGGGCTCGTAACGCTAGCTCATCATCATCGATTGTCAATATCCAAGAAGGAAACATTGAGGACTCTTATAATAATCTACGAAAAATTACTGGTTAAGGAGGCGTAACATATGTCCCATTGGTCTACTGCACCAACCAACATTACGAATATAGAAGCACTAAAGGATGCATGCACTATGCTCGGTCTTACAATCCAAGAAAATGCAATAGCTAGAGGTTATCAAGGAAACCGATTAAGAGCAGATTATGTGATTAAGCTCGAGGGTCCTTATGATGTTGCCCTTATCAAAGAGAAAGACACCTTTTCAATCAAAGCCGATTGGTGGGGGGGTCACGTTGAAAAGGTAATCGGAAAAGAAGGAAACAAAATAAAACAAGCATATACAGCTGCAGCAACCGTGCAAGTGGCTAAAGCTAAGGGGTATCCTGTTGAAATGCAAAGAATCGATAACGGGGACATCAAACTGGTCCTTAAAGTCGGGGCTGGAGGTTAAGAACATGGAAAAGAGAATTGAAATATTATGTAAGAGTGACGGAACGTTTGAGATCGAGGCATTCGGATTTGAAGGAAATGGATGCGAACAGGCAACACGAGAATTCGAAGAAATTCTAAGCAATGATGAGATCCAGCGGAAACGCAAACAAGAGTACTTCAATGTTAATACCACAACACACCAATCTACGAATGTTAAGGGGGGCTAATATGCATATACATTCTTTTACCCCTAGTACATTCGTTAACGGCCCTGGGAATAGAGCAATGATTCATTTTCAAGGATGTACGCTTGCTTGCCCAGGATGCTTTAACACAGCCACTCACCCGAAGGAAGCAGGAGAGGAAGTTACGGTCAATGAATTGATTGACCGGATTCCCGCTACTGCTGATGGGATTACGATCAGTGGTGGTGAGCCGTTTATGCAGCCGGAAGACCTGTATCACTTGGTCACAGAACTTCGCAGTAAATTTGATTCGATTGTTGTATTCAGCGGATTCTATCTTCACGAAATTAAGAATATTAGAAATGGGAACGACATTATTAATATGATCGATGTTCTTATTGATGGTCGCTTTGAAAAAGACAAACTAGCCGACAACGGACTTCGTGGTTCTGACAATCAGACGATTCATCTACTATCTGATCGCCATACATATGATGACTTTGCCCAACGTAATGTCGAAATTACTATCAATAACATTGGGGAGCTCTCGATGACAGGGTTTCCTTCTCAGGAACTGATTACTGGCATCGCTGGACTGGGAGGTAGTAACTGAACATGGAAAACAGAGCTCGTATCTTTAAGGGATTGATATTTCAAGCACTTATGGTATTAACCGTAATGTTCCTTCCGAAAGTGGCGGAATTTTTTCTAAACACGGTAGGTGAGGGATCAATTAGTGATGGAAAGACTCTTGAATTAGCAGGCCCCCTTATGAGTTTTATAAAAGTTGCTCAAGGAGTATTTCTTTTGGTAATTATATTATCGATGTTGTATACGGCAATCAGACTAGTATTTACATCATTAGAATACGATTCACCATCCATATCATTTTCTAGGTCAACACGTGCAGTGCAATCCAGAGAAGAAGAAACACCGATTTCAGTTGCTGATGCATTAGAAGGAATACTTGCTCAAACAGATAAAAATGTAGCCGTTGCTGACCCAGTAGAAGAACCAAAGGTAGCTCATAAACGTCAGATATTAGAAAAATCTATTGAAACAACTAATGCACCTTCGCCAAACGTAGCGACCCGAGTAATTCGTGAGAAGTCCTCAAAAGTTCAGGACGATAAAGATGATGAAACCTCCAACGAAGTTAAGAGGATTATCCGGGGGTAGAAGCAAGTCAAAGGAGTTGTCTTACAAAGTACTTACTAGCTGGTCAATGAAAGCTTACTAGAGGCACTGACTCTCGCCTATATACAACATAACTTTGGACGAAGTAAGCTCCTCTGATGCAACTGCAGCCTTAGGATGCTCGAGATTATTTGAAGTATATCTATCGTTAACCTAAATAACTTTGAATATAGCGGGAAAATCAACTTAAGGTAGGGTTTTTGTGGTTAGGTATTTCCCGCTTTTAGTTTCCACAAATATCAATAAAATCATTGAAGAGGAGAAAAACTAATGGGAAATTTGGTTAATA
The DNA here is from genome assembly GCA_019113605.1 of Candidatus Paenibacillus intestinavium. GTDB lineage: Bacteria > Bacillota > Bacilli > Paenibacillales > Paenibacillaceae > Pristimantibacillus > Pristimantibacillus intestinavium. The sequence continues at coordinate 2 of DXHF01000077.1, read as the reverse complement.
TT
>DXHF01000076.1 GCA_019113605.1 Candidatus Paenibacillus intestinavium | reverse complement strand
GAAGGAAGTGAACGTTATGCATCAAGCTAGAGGAGAAGCAGAATCGTACTTCTCATATCGATTAATTACTAGTGCTTTATTGCTAGGGTTGTTAGCGGAATGGTTAATTCCATGGCTGCATGCAGGTGTTTGGACGGAGTTACTGCAGCCAGGGGCTTTGTTAGTCGTCATTGGTACGATGCTTACCGTTTGTTTATTTCGTGCGCGACTTGTGACTCATATAACTGCTGCGATATTGTGCACGGTTATCGGATTAATGTTGTTATATAAAGGCGATGGGCAAACGAGTTGGAATTGGCTTATACATTTTGTACCGGAGCTAGGTAAAGATATCGTGGAAATGTTCCGTTACGGTGTTTTTTATATGTCGGATGAAATTCGAATGCTGTTATTGTTTGCAGGCTGGATACTGTTAGCTCCGGCATTACAATCACTTATTTGGTATCATCAAATTGCATTCTCATTGCTGGCGGCGACGGTAATCTATTTATTGATACTGTATAGCTCACTAGGGATTGATGTGTTCTATGCGCTACTTAGAGTACTAACTGAAGGTATATTGTTAATGGCATTAACAACGATGCCGAAGCTAAGAAGGAAATTAGTTATTAGTCATGTATGGCATGGGATGACAGCACATCAGTGGGTAAGTATAATGCTGCTAACAGTAATTATGCTTGGTGGCGGATTTATGTGGAGTCAATCCAAGGAACGAGACGTAGCGCCGATCGCTTGGGCTAATGTCTTTTCTCAATCGTTGGTAGAGGATATGTCTGCACTGAGTAGTGGAGTTACTGGTGTACCATTGAAAGAAACGGACAGTACCAATTTCAGTTCTGGAAGTGTTGGTGTATCAGGCTATAGCTTCAATGATGATATACTCGGACAAACGATCAAGCCATCGAAAGCAATCGTATTTCGCGGCTGGTCATCTACTGAGAGTTATTGGCGAGCTGAAGCAAAGATAGAGTATAACGGACAAGGCTGGGTTGATCAAGCGCAAACGCTAACGCTGAAAAGCATCACTGCGAAAAGTGAGGAAGCATTGCAAAACTGGCAACATAGACAAGGCTGGGTAGGTTCAAGAATTAGACAAGAGCTAGAATATGTCGAGCCTTTAGTTGGAATACCAATTATGCAATCGGGTATAAATGGTGTCGTGATCGATTTGAATGCAGTTAATCCTCAGCGGGATTTGCATAATTATATTGTAGCTGACGAGACGAGTTCGATCTATGCGCCAACAAGCGAATCGAGCATTAAAAGCTATACGCTTATTACTGAGTTGCCAATTACCGACGAGACAATATTGCGGGAAACAGTTAGTGGTAGAGCAGAGCAGATATGGCAAGGTGATACTCTCGAACGCTATTTGCAATTGCCTGAAAAACTACCTGCTCGTGTGGCTGCTTTAGCCGCTGAAGTTTCTGGTGGCGGGTTAACGAATCGATATGATCAAGTAAAGGCGATTGAAGATTACTTAATGAACAATTATAAGTATACATTGAATAGTTCAGTACCAGCAGCAGATCAGGACTTTGTCGATCAGTTTCTGTTCGAGCAGCATGAAGGATACTGTGTTCATTTCTCTACTGCGATGGTCATTATGCTTCGGACGCAGCAGATTCCTGCTCGCTGGGTAAAGGGATATGGAATGGGTGAAGGCATTGATGAACGGACGACGGAAGCGGGAGTCGTTGAAACGTTATATGAGGTCCGCGAAAGCGATGCCCATGCGTGGGTGGAAGTATATTTCCCAACTGTTGGCTGGGTGCCATTCGATCCAACACCATCAACAGATTCGGATGAGGATGTATTTTCGATATCTCGCCTTAGTCAGATGTGGGGTGAGACGGTTACTAATTCAATCGTTTTTCTAAATTCGTTGAATAGTACTGGGATGTTAATTGGCTTACTAAGTAGTTTGTTAGTTATCGTTGTACTTGTCACTCTGTCGTTCAATCGCCATAGAATGAAGTTGAAAGTCAATCTTCGTCGATATGCGAAAGCTTACGCGCTTATGCAATCTAGCAGTCAATTGGTTCAACAATCACATTTATCCGATGGGCAACTACCATCACGAAATCATGCAAAGGTTAGTGAATGGCAAAGAGCGAGAGAAGACCAGCAGATGAGTATCGAGCAAGTGCATCAAAACTTGTTTGCAGCAGCTAACTTTGTATTGTGCAGATTAGAATTAACGATGGGGCTCCACCACGATCATCGCTTGCAAGTGACAACTTGGCGTACTCGAATAGGCGCATTAATTAGCCACAATGCTCCTAAATACGATCATGCACTGACATTATTGTTAGAATGGCTTGAACAAGGTCAGTATAACAATCGGGATCAGCAAGCGTTGCCTGAACCGCAGGAGTTAAGGCATATATTAATTTCGCTGTTATCTAGCTATCCACTCGCTAGATGGCAGTTCAGAGGTCGTTACTCTAAGTTGAAAAGTGCTGGTAAAGTATCCGATGGAGCGCAATTGACGATGATTACCGAAAAATGACAATGGAAACAGTAATAATTGGTAAATTGAGAAAACCTTACAACATTTCGTGCACATATAACGAAATAAGTAAGGTTTTTTGCATAGAAGTGGGTAGTGACCTTGACTATGCGGAAGTGGTATAGCTATAATTATCACATTAATATTGGGAGGCTCGGTCATGACTAAACAGAACGAAATCATCGTTGTTCTCGACTTCGGTGGACAATACAATCAACTAATTGCAAGACGTATTCGTGATTTAGGCGTTTACAGTGAATTACTACCTTATAATACATCTGCGGAACGTATTCGAGAAATTAATCCAAAAGGTATCGTATTCTCAGGTGGACCAGCAAGTGTATATGAGGAAAATTCACCACTTGTTGACCCAGCAGTATACGATTTGAATATTCCTATTTTCGGTATTTGCTACGGTATGCAAATGATATCTCACCAATTGAACGGTAAAGTTGAACGAGCTGGCAAACGTGAATATGGTAAAGCTGACGTACAATTTATCGAAGGCAGCGCAATTGCTACTGGTCTTGAAAGCTCTCAAACGGTATGGATGAGCCATAGTGATCTTGTTATTGAACCTCCAACAGGATTTAAAGTTGATGCGAGTACGGAGCATGCACCAATCGCGGCAATGAGTAATGAAGATCGCAAAATTTTTGCGGTTCAATTCCACCCAGAAGTACGTCATTCTGTTCAGGGTAATGAAATGATTCGTAACTTCTTGTACAACGTATGTAAAGTAGAAGGTAATTGGACGATGGAATCATTCATAGAAGATACGATTGCTGACATTCGTCGTCAAGTTGGTAAAGAAAAAGTGCTTTGCGCACTATCTGGCGGTGTAGATTCATCTGTTGTAGCAATATTGCTGCATAAAGCAATCGGTGATCAATTAACTTGTATGTTTATCGATCATGGTCTACTTCGTAAAGATGAAGCTGAAGGTGTAATGGAAACATTCGTTGGCAAATTCGATATGAAAGTTATCAAAATCGATGCTCAGGAGCGCTTCTTAGGTAAGCTGAAAGGCGTAGATGATCCTGAACAAAAACGTAAAATCATCGGTAATGAGTTTATTTATGTGTTCCAGGAGGAATCAGATAAATTCGATGATTTCAAATATCTTGCACAAGGTACGCTTTACACAGATATCGTAGAAAGTGGTACTGCAACTGCACAAACAATCAAATCTCACCATAACGTTGGTGGACTTCCTGATGATATCAAATTCGAACTAGTAGAACCGCTTAAAGCGTTGTTCAAAGACGAAGTTCGTAAAGTAGGCGAAGAATGCGGTCTTCCAAGTGAAATCGTATGGCGTCAACCTTTCCCAGGTCCAGGTCTGGCGATTCGTGTACTTGGCGAAGTAACAGAGGACAAGCTGAAAATCGTTCGTGACTCTGATGCTATTCTTCGTGAAGAAATCATCAAAGCTGGTCTTGATCGTGAAATTTGGCAATACTTCACTGCACTACCTAACATGAAATCTGTAGGCGTAATGGGCGACGCTCGTACGTACGATTACACAGTTGGTATTCGTGCGGTAACTTCTATCGATGGTATGACAGCTGACTGGGCTCGTATCCCTTGGGATATTTTAGAGAAGATCTCTGTTCGTATCGTTAATGAAGTAGACAACGTTAACCGTATCGTCTATGACGTGACTTCTAAGCCACCTGCTACAATTGAGTGGGAATAAATAGTGTAGAATTAAATTGAAAAAAAACTCTCTTTTATTTGTAGTAATTAACCAAATGAAAGAGAGTTTTTTATATCCAAAATTATTGAGTTAAATAAGAAAGCATCGATAAAGTGTGATGTGCACTTGTACCGATGCTTTCTTTCAATAGCTGTTTTCTATATTGGTTTTAATAGGAAGGGATGAATTATTTTTAGTTGAAATAAATAGCCAAAGTAATTGCAAGAGGAGTATAGCGAGAACAAGGTAAGTATATAGATTAGTGCTCGGCGTATTGCCAGTGAAATTAAGAAAATTATGTAATCCGTGGAACAGGATAGTGAGAATAATAGAGCCATTTCTGACGACCAGAATAGCCAACACAAAACCTAGAATAAACGCATATACGATTTGTAATATTGTATCTTCTAAGGATTGACCACTAAGTGCCTGTAAAGCATGGGTGATTCCAAATAAAACACTGGAGCTAACTATAGCAACAGTTTTTCCTCTAGGCATAAGAATCCGTAACATGATTCCACGAAATAAAGTTTCCTCTACAAAGCCAACCAAAAAAATCTGAGATAGTAACATGTAAGCGAAGAAGGAGAACGGTGCCGATTGAAATCCGTTATTAGCGATTAACAATACAATTAAGATAAGAAGTAAAGGAATATACTCAATCCATTGTCGTTTTGATAGCTTGGAGAGGCTATTGAAATAATATCGGTTCCATTGTTTTTTAATAGTAAGGTAAATGAGTAAAAATAAAGTAATTGGAATGAAGCCAAAAAAAGGAGCGAGCGGATGGGTTAGTTCAGCTATTGATATATAGGCGCTACCTCCAGCTACAAAAATAATGAGCATAAGTTCGATCAAAACAATGGTTAATAAAGGCTTTTTGACGCTAAAGCTGTTAGAGTAGTTCATTTTAAAGACCCTCGTTATCAATTATTTTTTTCAACCATTCATTTTCCATATTGTAAAAATGCAAGCCATAGTGCATGACAGATACACGATTATAATATTGGCTTTTATCTTCTAGCTGCTCAAGTTCCTTAGATACAATGGTCTGCACTGCCTCTATTTGGGCAATATGGTGTGCGACATGTTGTTGATAGGCTATTAAATTTTGTTTTCTCGTTGGTTCATCGAGATAATCATAAAAAAAGATTTTTATTAAATATTCCCGTTTGTTGGAATGCAGGGGCTCACGAAGCCATTGCATAAAATGGGCTTGACCAAGCTCAGTAATACTGTAAATCTTTTTGTTTTTGCTGTCATTGGTTTCCTCTTCGGTAACGAAGGTGCTGTTTACAAGGCGCTTTAGAGCCGGATACAGACTACCATAACTCATTTTGTAAAAGATACCTACCGTTTGCTCGGTTATTTTTTTAATGTCGTAGCCACTCATTTTCCCCTGCATAAGCATACCTAGTGTGACAAATTCAATCATATAGTTCCCTTTCTAAATATATCAACTCGATATATCAATTTGATATATTTAATATATAGTTATTAGTATTTTTTGTCAATCTTTTTTGTGTTCTATAAAGCTAGGATTTATTCAGCCGCCTACAACAATGGAGTGGGAATAGGATAGTACATTCAAGAAAACGACAAGAACTTTAGATGGAGAATCTTCTGTCAACGTCAATGGTGACTTTTGATGAACATTATGTTAATAGAAAAATTTATTGAAATGTGGAATAAGTTATGTTTATAATAGAAATAAATGGATAAATTTAAGGGGGGAATGTAACTAACATACTGTATATACCGATATGGTTACTAGATTGGTGTAAGAAGTTAACGTAGCACTTTGAAAGATTATCCCACTCCTTGAGTAAATGAAGTTCAGTATTTATACGTAAGTCAGATACGTTAAGATGGGTACCAACCAAATCACCTCCCAATTATGTATAGTTTAATTCTCCCTCCCAAATATAGCGTGCGAGCATAGCCAACTAGAATACTTAGTTATAACTAACATAGCTAGCACCGCGTACTCATAGCCTATTTTCAGAAATATGATTCAAAAAAGGATTATTAAATATAGTGGTTATTCTTCAGAATTGATGTTGTCGTAGTGAGTATACCGAGTAGACATGTTTTGTGCTTTTCTGAGTAGATTAGTTAGTGGCACTTCTATTTATGTATAGTGTCAGGTATGAATTTATTACAATGTATTAAGCAAGTTTGTGCATGGAATTTATAAGAAAAGGGGAAATTTGATGAGTGATCAATATGTAGGAGAAATTCGGATGTTTTCAGGTAATTTTGCACCAGAAGGCTGGCATTTTTGTGATGGATCGTTGCTCAGTATCAGTCAGAATGAAGTATTGTATGTACTAATAGGAACAACGTATGGTGGTGATGGGGCTAGCACATTTGGGCTTCCAGATATGAGAGGGCGTATTCCAATACATACCTCATCAAATAATCCGCTTGGACAAATGGCAGGTACTGAACAAGTAACATTGATACAGTCAAATTTGCCTGCGCATACGCATACTGCCAATGCGAACAACGTTGCTGCGGATTCAACAAGCAATTCACCCGCAGGACAGTTCTGGGGAGTTAGTACCGGGATAACTAATTATCAGACTACAGCACCTAACGTTACGATGTCACCAGCAGCAATTACAAGTGTTGGGGGCAATCAGTCGCACGATAATATGATGCCAAGCAAAGTCATTAGTTTTATTATTGCGCTAGAAGGTATCTTCCCTTCACAAGGGTAAGGGAAGCTCAGCAGCATTTCGTATCGTTATGAGGATTGTTTCTATAGAGGAGGATTTTATATGGCAGAACCGTTTGTTGGAGAAATCAGAACGTTTGCTTTCGGTATTGTTCCACGAGGCTGGGCATTATGCAATGGGCAGCTAATGCAAATTAATAGCAATCAAGTGCTCTATGCTATTTTAGGTAACAGATATGGTGGAGATGGCAGAACTAACTTTGCCTTACCTAATCTACAGGGACGTACTCCTATTCACATGTCAAGCAATTATCCAATTGCTGCAGCTGGGGGGGAAGCAGCTCATACGTTAACGATTAATGAGATACCTCAGCATACACATCAGGCTCAAGGGAGCTCGGTGAATGCAGATAATGCTAAACCAGAAGGCAATACATGGGCTGTTACAGCTGCGACACGCCCAATATATGCTGCAAAAGCTAATACTACGTTGAACGCAGCAGCAATCGGAACAACAGGAGCAAGTCAAGCTCACAATAATATGCAGCCTTACACAACCGTTTCATTTTGTATTGCGCTGCAGGGCATTTATCCGTCAAGAAATTAGGAGGTGTAGTCATGGATCCATATTTAGGTGAAATAAGATTGTTTTCTGGAGATTACGCACCAGTTGGCTGGGCGTTATGTAATGGTCAGGTTATGAGTATTCAACAAAATACAACTTTATACAGCATTATCGGAAATAGCTATGGTGGAGATGGAAGGACGACATTCGCTTTACCCGATTTACAAGGGATGGCACCGATGGGGCAGGGAGTTGGGCCAGGGCTTACACCTAGGAATATAGCTACTTCGGTAGGCTCCAGCACCCAGACACTGACAATTGACCAAATTCCAAATCATACGCATCTGCCGAATGGGTCTAGCGCAACTGCAGCATCTCAAAGCGATCCAAGTAATAAAGTTTGGGGCAGTGAGAGTGATACAGCTTCAAATAAGCCCTATGCAGCCACTCCTAATGTTTCGATGAATGCACTTACTCTCAATTCTATTGGAGGAAATGCTGCTCATAACAATATGCAACCATATACGACACTGAGCTTTATTATTGCATTGCAAGGTGTATTTCCACCGAAGCAGTAGTTTATAAGTACTGCCTTAAAGTTTGAACTTTAAGGCAGTTTTCGTGCTTATTTTTTTAGTTGATGGAGGTGTCGTTAGTTTATGAGAAAGAAAGTTAGTATTAATATTTTTTTAACTCTTGTTCTTATTTTTTCTTTATTTCCAGTATATCCACTTCGTATAGCTGCTGCTCCTATAGTGATAAGTCCGATAGATGGAAGAAATACTTTTGATGGGACAATTTTGGATCTTGGCTATATTGCAGGAGATACTATTAATAATTACTCAGAATCAACTTTTAAGTTTAATGGAATTGATAGTACTCGTTCAATAGATTCATCATACATTGCCTTTGAAAGCTTCGAGGGGTATTGGACTACAATTTCAAATTTAAAAATTGCCATTACAAGTGATAATTGGCCAGGTACGGCAACGGTTATGCCAACGCTAGTTACGCCAGAAAAATCGATTAATTCTAGTGTTCCGGGTATTTTCTCCAGTATTAATCCGTATAATCCGGCTACACAAGTTAATACATACCGGATAGACGTGAGCAGCTTGATGACATCCAGCAATATTGGTGCTGATGGTATTATTTCGTTATTAATGTCTACAACTTCAATATACGATGCAGAATTTTCTGATCCTAGACTTGAAATTAATTATGCTGCTGCGCCAGTGAACACAGCACCTGTTTTGAGTGGAATTGGCATTAAGTCGGTAAACGAAAAAAACTTGCTAACTTTTACTGCAACAGCATCAGATGCTGAGGGAGATACATTAACGTATAGTTTAGTTGGTGCACCGTTAGGAGCAAACATCAACGCTACGACAGGGGTGTTCACATGGACGCCAACGGAAGCGCAGGGTCCAGATAGCTTTACAATTAAAGTAATCGTAAGTGATGGAGCATTAACAGATGAAGAGGATTTCATAGTTACGGTCAATGAGATAAATGAGGCACCAGTACTTGGTGCAATTGGAAACAAAATAGTAAATGAAGAAACGCTACTTACCTTTACAGCAACAGCAACAGATGCAGATGTGCCAGCGAATACGTTGACGTTCAGCTTAGTAGGAGCGCCGTCAGGAGCAAGTATTAATCCAATAACAGGTGTGTTTACATGGACACCAACGGAAGCGCAGGGTCCAGGAAGCTATGCGTTTACAGTTCGCGTAAGTGATGGAACACAAATTGACAGCGAGCAAATTACCATTACGGTTAACGAGATTAATGCAGCCCCAATTCTTGGTGCCATCGGTAATAAGACAGTGAACGAGGGGAATCAGCTAACCTTTACGGCAACAGCGACTGATTCAGATTCGGCTATCTTGACGTACAGCTTAGTGGGAGCTCCAACAGGAGCTAGCATCAATGCCACGACGGGTGTATTCACATGGATACCAAGTGAAGCGCAAGGTCCGGGTACTTATCCGTTGATAGTGCGAGTAAGCGACGGAACGTTGACGGATGATGAAACTATTACGGTTATTGTGAATGAAGTGAATGTTGCACCAGTGCTTGCAACAATCAGCAACAAAACGGTAGATGAAGGAAGCGAATTAACGTTTACAGCGTCTGCAACAGATACAGATCTGCCAGCGAATACGTTGACGTATAGCTTAGTTGGTGAGCCAACAGGAGCCAGCATTAACGCTACGACGGGTATGTTTACATGGACGCCAACGGAAGCGCAGGGTCCAAGAAGCTATACGTTTAGCGTTCGTGTGAGCGATGGGGCATTAACTGATGAAGAACAAATCACGGTTACAGTAGATGAAGTGAACGTAGCGCCAATACTTGCTGCAATTGGAAATAAAACGGTAAATGAAGAAACGCTGCTCACGTTTACAGCAACAGCAACGGATTTTGACATGCCAGCGAATACACTAACGTACAGCCTAGTAGGAGCACCGACAGGTGCGAGCATTCATCCAGAAACAGGTGTGTTTACATGGACACCAACGGAAGCACAGGGTCCAGGAAGCTACACCCTTGAAGTCATTGTTAGCGATGGAGTGCTTAGCGACAGCGAGGAAATTACCATTACGGTTAACGAAGTAAATGCGGCGCCAGTGCTTTCTGCAATCGATGACAAAACGATAGATGAAGGAAGTCAGCTAACCTTTACGGCAACAGCGACTGATTCAGATTCGGCTATCTTGACGTACAGCTTAGTTGGAGCTCCAACAGGAGCTAGCATCAACGCTACGACCGGAGTATTCACATGGACGCCAAGTGAAGCGCAAGGTCCGTCTAGCTATACGTTTACGGTTCACGTAAGTGATGGAGTATTAACTGATGAAGAAGAAATTACAGTTACG
>DXHF01000075.1 GCA_019113605.1 Candidatus Paenibacillus intestinavium | reverse complement strand
CGCTGCTCATGAATAATGAGATCACGCAGCATTTCAAAATCAGGCCGAACAATAAGATTTTCTTGATATGCCGAGCGACGTGCAAATGGACGACGTGCCCGATTCAAGTTTTCAATAATACCCTCGCTCGTTTGAATGCCTACTCCATGACCAAAAAATAAATTTTTATCAAGCATCACTGCGTTTTCACCTTGCCATTCAGGATGACGAGGGTGATGGTCTGGATTACGGAAATAGCACACATCCCCTGGATATACATCATTAAGATCATAGCTTGCCACTAGACGAAGATCATAATCCTTCTGCCATTCCCGCAAAAACAAATCTTGGAAATAATAATTAAAGGTCGGATCACCTATCGTCTCTAGGACAGCTTTATAATATAAAATAATGATAGCCCCCGAGCATTCGAACGCATATAGCTCTCCATTTTCAAATATATCGCGAATAGCATTCGCCGGTGTTACATCACTCCGTAATAAAAAGCCACCGTTGGGTGTTCTATTCCAGTAACGCGGATTACATCTCGAATTTGAAAATACGGCAAATTGAACGCCACTCTCATACATTGCATATGATGCTTCAACCGTATGTCTTCTCATCGTTAACTCGAATAATAAAGCATTTAATGAGGAATATTGATAAACATTTCTACTCGCCAGCTTCCAGCGAACAATATTTTGCTCAATCAAAGGCAACTTCTCAATATTAAGCTCATCAATCGAGCCTTGTGTAAGTACGATCACATTCATAACCTCCTACGCCTATGCATCGTTAGGTTAGTGTACGCCCGCACCCACTAATTGGTGAACGTTTGCCTATTATTTATTTAAGATACCTGCTTTAATAAGTCCATTGCGAATACCCTTCTCATCTACATGCGTCGTTACAAAGTCTGCATATGGAATAACATCGGGATGTGAATTACCCATTGCAACACCGAAGCCAACATATTCAAGCATTTCTTTATCATTCAAATTATCGCCAAATGCAATCGCTTCTTCCTTGCTCAAGCCCAGCTGATTCAACATTGCTTCAATTCCTTTAGCTTTGGAACCCCCGATTGGCAATACATCTAATGCTTTTTCATGCCAGCGAATGAATGTAACAGAATCTTCTAACTCCGTATATAAATGCTCATCCTCTGCAAGTGTGTGTAAAAACATTTGATAGATTGGCTCTTCCTTCCAGAAGTTCGCATTAACTTTCGGTAATGCTACTTTCAACGAATTGACCGATTCTAGCATATATTCATGCTCATCTTGATCTGTATAATATTGTGACTCTCCTTCGAAACATAGTGCATGTCCGTGAGCAGTAGATTGCTCAACTAATTTTGCTAATGTTGTCGGTGAGATTGGATTACGATATATAACTTCGCCTTTATATACAGCAAGAGCCCCATTCAAGCAAACATAAGATTCAATACCTACAATCTCTAGTAGATCTTGCAAGAAATATGGTGCACGTCCTGTCGCAATAACAGGCTCGATTCCTTTTTCTTTCATTTCGGCAATAGCATCAATCGTATCCTGTGGAATAACCTTTTCTTCATTTACCAGCGTTCCATCAATATCGAAGAAAGCAATTTTGTAGCTCATCTCGTCTCCCCATTTCTCATGAATGTTCTCTCAACTTCTTGTCTATTTCCAATGCTAGCTTTTGGAACATCCTCGGTGAAGTTAATAGTTAAGTATAATATGGCCTAACTAATGAAGCAATAACAACTCTTTCCGTTTCTGAAACTCTCTACATCGTGCTATCACTTAGACGGCTGACGTACAATATACATCATTATGAACGAGAACATAATCATAATGACAACCCATGCTATAGCGAGTAGCGTTCGGTCTGCATCAATCGCTACATAGATCGCAGTCGCAATCGTCTGCGTTCGCCCTGGAATATTCCCTGCTAGCATTAGCGTTGCCCCAAATTCACCTAACGCGCGCGCAAAACCTAAAATAAAAGCAACAACTAACATTCGCTTATTGAGCGGTAGGGCTACATAGCGAAATACTTGCCATTCCGTAGCTCCTTGTGAACGTGCAACATCCTCCAGATCAGCATCAATAGAATCAAATCCAGCCTTGATCGTCTGATATACGAGCGGAAATGCAACAACTATAGCAGCAACAACACCTGCCCACCATGTAAATACAAGTGATTGACCGAAAATAATTTCCGTCAATTGACCAAGCAAGCCTTTTTTACCAAAGGCAAATAGTAAAATAAACCCCATTACGGTTGGCGGTAGTATTAACGGAATCATAAATAAAGTATCTAACAGTACTTTACCACGAAATTTTGCTCTACTCATATAATGTGACACAATAATCGCTAATATAAAAACAATAATACTTGCTATTATCGTTATTTTAAGTGAAGTGACAATCGGCGCAAGAAATGCTCCCCAATCAAATTCATTCATTACTATTCAGCTCGCTTAAAGCCATATTGCTCATAAAGAACCGTTCGATCTTCATGTAACAAATAATCGAAAAATAGCTGGGCAGCATCCATTTGCTTACTACTTTTCAAAATGGCTATAGGATATGTAATCGGATCATGTGTTGCAGAATCAATATGGTGAATAATATTAACCTTATTAGAAGACATCGCATCGGATAAGTAGACAAAACCAAGCTCAGCATTACCTTGCTCAACGTAAGTTAGCACCTGTCTAACGTCCTTTGCATACACATAGTGCTTCGTCCATACATCCCATAATTGTTCGTGCTGTAGCACTTGCTTAGCATACTGTCCCGCAGGAACGCTATCTGGCTCACCCATTGCAATAAATGTTGGATTGACTTGCTTCAGTAAAAGCGCAATCGTTGCTGATTCAGCTAGTGCTACATCAACTAGCTCTCTATTGCCAACAATGACGATTTCATTGTTCAATAATGGCAGCATCGCTTCAAGCAATCCCTGCTCTTCTAATGCATTCATCTGCTTCGTTGCTGCAGATACGAATAGGTCAACTGGTGCACCTTGCTCAATCTGCTTCTGTAATGTGCCTGAAGAGCCATAATTGACTTCAACTGCAATATCGGCATGCTCAGCTTCGAATTGAGCAATAATATTATCCATAACTACACTTATGCTTGCAGCTGCAGACACAACAATTTCCTTCTTTTGAGATGCAGCTTGCTTAGATATTTTAGCGTCATTACTAGCGCTATCGAGATTAGTATCAATCACTTGACTATTGCTAACCGAACAACCTGCTAACATAATTATTAGCAGCATCGCGCATACTATAATTAACTTATTTCTCCCTAATGATTTTTTCATGTTGTTCTTCTTGCTCCAATCATTACTGTATTTATCACCTTTAAGAATAGCATGAGTTGCTATATTTTCATAGCTTGGGCGACGTAGATTAAAGGTAATTTCTTGAAAGACTACGTGCCATATGCTACACTGTTCCCAACTCAGTTGGAGGTTAATAATTATGATGGAACAACCTTTAGAACGTGCAATTATTGTCGGTTTGCACCTTAGTCAACGCCAAGAGGCAGACTTTAATTATTCAATGCAGGAACTTGCCTCACTTGCAGATGCTTGTCATATTAAAGTTGTAGATCAACTTACGCAAAAAGCACAACGCGCCACATCTTCTCATTACCTTGGAACAGGGAAAGTCGAAGAGTTGCGTCTTCTTGCAGAAGCTCATGAAGCAGAAACGGTTATTTTTAATGACGAACTTTCACCTTCCCAGATTCGTAATCTCGAAGCTGAGCTTGATCGTAAAGTTATTGATCGTACTATTCTCATTCTGGATATTTTTGCAGAACGTGCTCAAACTAGAGAAGCACAGCTTCAAGTCGAAGTTGCTCGTCTACAGTATATGCTTCCGCGCTTAGTCGGTTTACGTGCATCACTTGGTCGCCAAGGCGGTGGTGGTGGTGCAGGATTACGTAACAAAGGTACAGGTGAAACGAAGCTGGAGCTTGATCGTCGTCGGATTGAAGACCGCATCGCCATGCTACAGCAAGAGCTAGAAAAACTTGTAGCTACTCGTCAAATTCAGCGTATGAAGCGTAAGAAGAATGAAGTACCTGTAGTATGCCTAGTCGGATATACGAATACAGGGAAATCTAGTCTGATGAATGCTTTACTACGACATACCGATCCTGAAACAAGCAAAGAAGTTTTCGTGAAAGACATGCTATTTGCAACACTTGAAACATCAGTAAGACAAATTGAGCTGAGTGATCACAAGA
>DXHF01000074.1 GCA_019113605.1 Candidatus Paenibacillus intestinavium | reverse complement strand
ATGACTTATGCACTGGATCTTGCATTGAAGATGCAAGCTGAGGAGCTATTAGATTTATTCAAAAAACCGTTAGCTACTACATATCGTGGTAAAAAGATTATGGTCAAAACGCTTGGCCAACGTCATTACGCAAAATTAATTCGTAAGCTTGATATTGTATTTGGCATCGGTCCAGCTGGAACAGGTAAAACATATTTAGCTGTTGTACTAGCTGTTGCGGCATTGAAAGAGAATTTAGTAAAGCGGATTATATTGACTCGTCCAGCAGTAGAAGCAGGTGAAAATCTAGGCTTCTTACCAGGTGATCTGCAGGAAAAGGTAGATCCATATTTACGTCCGCTATATGATGCTCTTCACGATGTACTTGGCGCGGAACAAACGGTTAAAGCGATTGAGCGTGGAATGATAGAAATCGCTCCACTTGCCTATATGCGGGGTAGAACGCTTGACGATGCTTTTATTATTTTAGATGAAGCTCAGAACACAACGCCTGAACAGATGAAAATGTTTCTTACTCGACTTGGTTTCGGAGCGAAAATGGTTATCAATGGTGATGTTACGCAAATTGATTTACCAAGAGGGAAAAACTCTGGATTAATTGAAGCGAAGCGTGTTCTTTCAAATATCGATGAAATTGGCATGATGATTTTTACGGAACAGGATGTTGTTCGTCACACTCTTGTTCAAAAAATTATTATGGCATACGATCGTGATGCTGAATCCAAATCATAATCCATATAAATCTAGATTTTGAGGAAAGGATGATGGTGAATGACACATCAAAATAATAGCCGAAATGTTAAGGATAGTAACTTAAAATTCACGGGCTGGAGACAAAGTACTCTAGTAAAATGGATATTGATGGCGTTATTCGTCGTTCTTTTCTATTTTAATCTAGCATCACATATTATCCCTGAGACATATAATATTACTGAGGGATCGATGAGTGACAAAGAGATTAAAGCACCAACAGAAATAAGAGATGAAAAAGCAACGAGAGAAGCAGAAGAAAAGGCTTCAAATGAGATCGAAGATTCTTATACTACCGTTGTACTACGTAATGAAACTTTAGTAGAGTCTATATTTCTAAGAATTGAACATCTAAATGCGGATGATCAAGTGACTAAAGAGGATAAAATTGATATATATCGTTCGGAAATTCCTGGCCGATATGATGAACATATTCAAACATTTACAAAATCAAGTAGTGCCATTACTACTTATAACGAATTATTGCTGGAAGAATTGAGCAATGTAGCGAAGGGACAACGTTATACGATTCCTGAAGAGACTTTCTATAAACTGCCTCAGCTTACTCAAGAACAACTTTCTGAGATGAGAATAGTGGCAAAAGAAATCGTTAGAAAGTTAACTAACGAACCAATTCGTAATGCTGATACAGCTCGTACTCAAGTGGCTGAAATGGTCAATTCTAGTACGATTTCTAATCGCACAGCACGTGAAATCGTTCAAGAAATGGCTCGTTTCTCTATTATGCCGAATAAGTTTTTGGACAAAACAATGACAGACGAAGCAAGAGAAGCAGCGCGTAACAATACAACGCCGATTATTTACAAAGAGAATGAAGTGATGGTGAAGAAAAATCAAGAAATTACACCTGAACTCTATGCCTTGTTAACGGAAGCGAATATGCTTCAAGGTACTGATCATCATTGGTCAAGAGTAGGCGTAGTACTATTATCTTTAATACTAAGTGCGTTTCTCTATGTGTATTTATCACAAACGTCAGGCGTTGGCTTGAAATTGGCAAGATACAATAACACAGAACTACTAATGCTATTGCTTATTTTCCTAATTAATTGTGGTGTGCTTCAACTTACTTCACTCATTCAGGCGGAGACGGCAAATATTGCAGGTTACTTTGCTCCTGCAGCACTTGGCGTCATGTTAATTACACTGCTGATCGATGAACATTTGGCGATGGCAAGTACATTTGTTTTCAGTATTGTAGGATCGGTTATTTTGAATACAAGTACGACATTGCTGCTTGATTTCAAATTTGGCGTGTATATTATTGTTATTTCATTGGCAGCAATATATTCGATAAAACATGCAAGTCAACGATCTGCAATATTGAAAGCAGGCATTATGGTCAGTTTATTCGGTACGTTCTGGGTATTAACAGTAATATTAATGGCGGAACAATTAGAACGTATGCCGGTACTATATTCGTTGGGATTAGCTTTTGGCGGAGGATTAATTACATCTATTCTTGTTGTAGGTCTGATGCCGTTTTTTGAAATTTCGTTTGGTATATTGTCTGCTTTGAAACTTGTAGAATTATCTAGTCCGAATCATCCATTACTTCGCAAATTATTGACTGAAACACCTGGTACATATCACCACAGTGTTATGGTTGGAAATCTAGCAGAAGCCGCAGCAGAATCGATTGGGGCAAATGGTCTATTGTGTAGAGTAGGCTCCTTCTATCATGATCTAGGTAAGACGAAGCGTCCAAGCTATTTCATTGAAAATCAGACGAATATGAGTAATCCTCATGACACGATTGATCCAATGCTGAGTAAGTCCATTATTGTTGCGCATGCTAAAGATGGCGCGGAAATGTTGAAAGCTTACAATATACCTAAGCAGTTAAGAGATATTGCGGAGCAACATCATGGAACTACCTCTTTAAAGTTCTTCTATTACAAGGCGTTGCAAGAAGCGAAGGAACAAGGTGTCGATCAAGACTTCACGGAGGATGATTTCCGTTATCCTGGTCCTAAGGCGCAGTCTAAAGAAGCAGCAGTTGTTGGGATTGCTGATTGTGTAGAAGCGGCGGTTCGAAGTTTGCGTAATCCTACGATTGTACAAGTTGAAGAAATGATTCACAAAATAATTAAAAACAGAGTAGATGACAATCAGTACAATGAATGTGATCT
>DXHF01000073.1 GCA_019113605.1 Candidatus Paenibacillus intestinavium | reverse complement strand
TTGAAGGAACACCGCCATCGTTAATTGATCCGCCATCAGGCTGTCCATTTCGTGAACGCTGCATACATGCCTTTGATCGTTGCGTAGAAAGACCGCCATTATTTGAAGTAGGAAAGCAGCATCGTTCAGCTTGTTGGTTATCTGATCCATCTAACGAGCAGCAGTAAGAGCGAGAGGAGGAATGTTGATGAAGCCACTAGTTGAGGTCAAAAATTTGCAGAAGCATTTTGTGAAAACAACGGATTTTTGGGGCAAGCCTAAGGAAGTATTGAAGGCCGTGAACGGAGTTAGCTTTGACATATACAAGGGTGAAACGTTCGGGCTTGTTGGGGAATCGGGTAGTGGAAAATCTACAGTTGGACGTTGTATATTGCGTTTATATGATTATACAGATGGACAAGTGATTTATGATGGACAAGATATTTCTAGTCTTAATGATCAACAGCTGAAGCCATTTCGCAAAAACATTCAATCGATTTTTCAAGATCCGTATTCTTCCTTGAATCCAGGGTTAAATGTGTTTGAGCTAATAAGCGAGCCGATGGATATTCATGGGATGGTTAAAGGGAAAGAGCGAAAAGAACAAATTGTAGCGCTGTTAGAGCGTGTTGGTCTGAAAAGCGAGCATTTGAATCGTTATCCGCATGAATTTAGCGGTGGTCAACGACAACGGATCTCAATAGCAAGGGCATTAGCGACGAAGCCGCAATTTATTATTTGCGATGAGCCTATCTCTGCATTGGATGTATCTGTACAAGCACAAGTAGTTAATATGTTGGAGGATTTGCAAAAGGAGTTCGGCTTAACGTATCTGTTCATTGCGCATGATCTTTCGATGGTCCGTCATATTTCTGATCGCATTGGTGTAATGTATGGTGGGCGAATTGTAGAAATTGCTCCTAGTGACGAGCTGTATGAAAATCCACTACATCCTTATACGCAAGCGTTGCTATCGGCTATTCCAGTTCCCGATCCAACGGCGACTCGAGAGCGGATTGTGTGGAGTCCTGATTCGGAAGAGTGGGGGAGTGGAGAGCAAGGGCTGGTCGAGGTAACTCCTGGTCATTTCGTCTTCCGTTAAGAAATGTTCAAAATGTCCGCACGTGATCACGACGAGAATTCTAAACGTAGCTTAGTTGATGTGATGGTGCGAAATAACGAAAAAAGTTTCTTTAATGCACAACAAATCCGCACTCTAGTGCGGCATAACTCTAATATTTTGAATTAATCTCGTGAGGAGGATTAACATGAGTGAAACTATAGTGAAATTATCACAAAATGAGGCTCTGATGGTGGAGCAACTTCGTCAAAAAGGTTTTTCTGATGAGCAAATTGTAAATGGAGCGTTAGCGCGTACGTTGCCTGTTGATGATAGTATGTTTGAATTTGACTACAATGAGTTAAGTAATTTTGTGGAGCAAGAGTCCGGTACGCTTCAATCTGCACTTCGTGATGGATACCAGATTAAGTATAATACGATTCGAGGTATTCGTTGTTGGATTCTTATTGTATTTGAACAAGATCCAGTATTAGTGTTTGATGCTGGCAAAGAAGCTGTATATGCAACGCTTAATCCTTTACAGCAGCAACAATTACAGCTGGTACTATCTCATGGCTGGCAGTTGTCGGTGCTGAATGAAGAGACAGGCGAAGTTGTTATTAAGCCAATTGGTTAATGAACATAGTTAAATGTTAACGAGGTTATTCATCATAAATGTGATGAATAACCTTTTTTTTGTTTCTGTGATAGGATTCATAGTATTCAAACGAAATAATAGTTAAAGTCATTATTCTTCAGAAAAGGAGGATTACATGTGAAAATAACAGAACAAAATGTTGTGCAGCAATTGCATAATCGGAACGAGAGAGCGCTTTCTTTTATTATCGAGGAATATGGAGGGATGTTGGCAGGGATCATTAAACGTTATGTTCAAGATCGACACCAAGATTATGAGGAATGTCTAGATGATGTGCTACTGGCCGTCTGGCATCATATTGACAGTTTCGATCCAAATAAGAAATCGTTCAAGCATTGGATTGCAGTTATTGCCAAGTACAAAGCGATCGATTGTCTGCGAAAACATTCTGCACTACAGACTAAGCAAATATATGTACCAAAAAATTTTGATTCTATCCAAATAGAAGAGCGGCACGAGGATGCAGACTTAGTAGAGGAACTGCTAGCTATGCTAACGACGAAGGAACGTGATATTTTCGAGCGATATTATTTGCATGGCATACCGTCCAAGGAACTTGCCGAACAATACGGTAGGAAGGAATCGTGGATACATAATGTCTTGTCTAGAGGACGGAAAAAGATAAGGGAGGTTAATGGTAATGAGCGTATATAAAGAATTGAATGATATTGATATTGATTTGAACCTGTACGAAGAAGTACCACTCACTATCGTCCAAAAAAAGCATTGGGAGCGCCGTATAAGTAAGAAGCTAGGCAAAACACGACAACGAAGTAAAGCTAAATTTATTGGAGCGATTACAGCTTGTATATTCATTGTGTCGGTAATCTTTAGTTTGAATTTTAATCAGGTATCATCAGCTTATCAAGCAGCTTTTTCTGAGTGGCTTGAAAAGTCACTTACAGTTCTTGGTTTTCCTAATGAAGCAGATTATTCAAAGCTTAAGTCAGTAATAGGTAGCACCGTAACAACTGAGCATGGCAAGGTGAGATTGTTGGAAGTAATGCTTGATAGCGATCGATTGATCATAAGTGTTGATTTTTTTCCTGAAAGTTATGAATCCTATGATAGTATAGAACCGTCAGAAATAATAATAAATGGACATAACCTTGGGGAAATAAGAGCCACATCTGTTGGGAGTTTCGTAAATGGCGAGTATGTTAGAACTTATTTCATTCCTATGGAGCAGCTCTCAATTGAAAATAATCTAACAGTTAAAGCATCCTTCAATTTTAGTAGTGCTCACTTAGCGGTAGATCAACCATGGGTATTTCAGTTTGAGGTGGAAACAGAGGAACTTATGAATAATATGATAACCGTTCCGCTCAATCGTGTAGTTCAATTCGCTGAGGGTCAGAATGTAAAGTTCATTAAACTGATTTCTAGTCCGATTTCTACAATTCTTTATTACGAGAGTGGAGAAATGGACAGAAGCAGCTTTACCGTGATTGATGAAGACGGTAAAGAATTGAACGAGATTAATAGCTCTTTTACACCGAATGTAGAATCCTATTATCGTTACGAGCCGATTGATCTTAATGCAGGGGGAAAATACCATATAATCGCAAGCAATGAAAATGACAGCACGCGAATAGAAATTAATCCTTAGGATACGTATAAAACACACGTCGATTGAATTCCTTTTGTAAAAAGAAAAAAGAGCTCTCCTTATTGAGAGCTCTCGCGTCAATTCTGCAACGAGCAACTTACGCCATTGTTGCCTTTGAGTCACGATGTTGCGGATTATATGCCTGCAATCCTGCTTGATTCAACAGATTCCACGGCTTGTTATAGTGTGGCTGGAAGAAAAAGTCGACAAAAGCCAGCTCATCCATCGTCATATGATTTTGAATGCAGACCGACAGTGTATTGATCGATTGCGTTAGGTCCATTTTCGACAATACTTGCGCTCCTACGATCCGACCGTTTGCTTCTTCGTACACGACTTTCAGTAGCGCTTTCTCGTAGGTAGGCATAAACTCTGGTCGGTAATGATCATCAATTGTGATTGATTTCACAATCAATCCCGCATCAATTGCCGCTTGCTCGGTCATGCCGGTAGAAGCGATATTCAAGTCAAATATTTTAATACCTGAAGTCCCTTGGGTCCCCATATATCTCACCCTCGGCTCGATCAGATTTCGTGCGACAAGTGTTCCCATCCGAACCGCATTCGTTGCCAGAGGAATATAAGCATGCTGATTGGTTGGGTTATAGCGGACCGCACAACTATCTCCTGCAGCAAACACGTCAAGGCAGCTAGTGCGCATATAGTCATCGACGATGATTGCACCATTGCTTAATTGGTCAACCTGACCTGCGAGCAGCTCTGTATTAGGACGGAAGCCAATGCACATAATGACAAGATCAGCTTCATATTCGCCAGTTGTCGTGATTACGCGGTTCACTTTGCCATTGTTGCCTTGAAAACCGGTTACGGTCTGGTTAAGTGCAAGCTCAATATGGTGCTGCTTCATCGCTTCCTCAACGAGATCTGTATACTCACGGTCGAGATACTTGTACAGGACACGCGGCGTATTATCGATAACCGTCACCTGCTTGCCAAGTTGCTCGAATGCTTCAACCAGTTCAATCCCAATATAGCCTGCTCCTACAACGACGATTCTTTGTGCCTGCTTTGCCCGTTCAATAATGGCCTTAGCATGTGCATAGTTTTTGCAAAGCATAATGTTGTCCAGATCCATGCCGTCCAGTTTTGGTATAATCGGCCACGACCCAGTTGTAACAACCAACTTGTCATAGGTGTCAATTTTAATTTCATCTTTAATAATATCGCGGACTTTAACTGTCTTTGCTTGAGTATCTATTGAAAGCACTTCATGAAGCATATTTGTCTTAACACCCAGTTCTTCCAACTGTTCAGGTGAAGAGTAGAAGAGCGATTCCGCATCTTTCACGACACCTCCAATATTTAGCGCGATCCCGCAAGATAGAAACGAAATATTATCGTTTTTCTCATATACAGTAATTTCAGCTTGAGGATACAGTGTAGCCATCCCAGTAACAGCAGCAGTTCCGGCATGTGTACAACCAATTACAATTACTTTCATAGTAGTTAGCCTCCTTGATATGGTTGATCTTAGAATGGTATGAAATCAAATAGTAGTTAAATTGTGAAAACAGGTTATTACGTGAATTAATTCACAAAATCAACTAAAAAAATATTTGCTTGTTGAAGTATGACTCAAACATAACACCTTTGTGATTAATATCACAATATCCTGTTGTTGCTATCATATGACAGATGAATTCAATTTGCAAGTGTAAAGTGAAAAAAATCACAATGTAGACAAATGTTTATTATAGCGGAGTATCCATTCGCGATATTACTATATCTCATTAAAGTATAGTGAGATGACCTCTTTTCTATGTAATGACCTTAGTTAATAAAAATATTGACACCATTATTATCCGATGATATATTGTGTATGTACAGTATGCACAGTTTTGGAGGAGGTTGTTATATGCTTGCGTTAGATGTTAAAAACCTGAATAAGAAATATGGTAATTTTCAATTGGAAAATGTATCGTTGCAGCTAGAAAAGGGTTATATTATGGGGTTTATCGGGGCCAATGGTGCTGGGAAAACAACGACGATTAAATCAATCTTAAATTTGATTCAAGTTGATAGTGGGGAAATTAACATTTTAGGTAAGAATGCCATAGAGCATGAAATGGAGTTGAAGCAAGAGATTGGCTTCTCATTCGGAGGCACTGATTATTATACTCGCAGTAAAATTAAAACATTAACAAATGTAATTAAGAGGTTCTATCACAATTGGGACGATGAAACCTACTATAACTATCTCAAGAAATTCAAGTTAGACGAAAACAAAAAAATAATACAGTTATCGATGGGTATGAAAGTAAAGTATAGTTTGGCTCTTGCTTTGTCCCACGGCGCTAAAATTCTCATTTTAGATGAACCGACAAGCGGACTAGATCCAGTTGCTAGAGGCGAACTGTTAACTATTTTTCAGGAACTAATAGAACCTGGAGAAATTAGTATTCTCTTCTCAACTCATATCACATCCGACCTAGAAAAATGTGCAGATTATATAACCTTTATCCACAATGGAAAAATTATTAATAGCTCTGAGAAAGAAGATTTTATTAACTCATACCGTTTGCTTAACGGTAAAGAAAGCCAACTATTTGAAGTAAAGGACCAGTTGATTTCCTACAATGTAAATTCATTTGGCTTCACAGGATTAATTCACACTAAAGATTTTGATCCTTCGTCTAACATTAAGTCTACTTTACCTAACCTAGAGGACATTATGATCTATGTATCAAAGAAGGAGGAAATGTATGTATAACTTACTAATGAAAGAATTAAAACTCGGAGTAAGTCCTATATTCTATATATTACCCTTTTTGACTGGAGCCTTAATGCTAATTCCGGGTTGGCTATATTTTCTTGTTATTTTATATTTTTGTTTCATAACGATACCGAATATGTTTGGAGTGTACAAAGCACAAAATGATTTGATGTTTACGATGATGTTGCCTGTAACAAAAAACAATATTGTAAAAGCAAAGATAGGCGTCGTTGTCATTCTCGAATTATTGCATATTGTTATCGCAGTTATCTTCGGCATGATAAGCACTCGCTTATATCCTAATTTGACCTACTTTTTCTTTGAACCAACTTTAGGTTTTTGGGGATTATGTTTTACCATGCTTGCGATCTTCAACATTATCTTTTTCTCCATGTATTACAAGACAGCATACAAATATGGTGCGGCAACTTTTACATCTGTTGCGGCAGCTATAATATTTGCTGGAGGTGCAGAATGGTTAGGGATACAAAATTCAATAGTATTCGATCTTTTTAAAGGTAGTGGTGTAGACAATAGCCTCCTCCAAATATCCATCCTAATTGCAGGATTTGTGTTATTCGCAACATTTACCATTATCGCTTATAATATTTCTATTAAACAATTCAAGAAAGTAGAAATTTAATGAACATCGCACTTTCGAATACATCTGAAAAACCTATTTATCAGCAGCTTTTTGAACAAATTAGTGCTCAAATTCTAAAGGATGAGTTAGAATCGGGCTATAGTTTACCGCCAATACGACAAGCAGCTGTAGAGCTTGGAATTAGTATCATCACCGTGAAAAAAGCGTGGGAAGAACTTGAACGTTCTGGACTAATCTATACCGTAACGGGTAAAGGATGCTTTGTAGCAGAACTATCACCTGACGAAAGGCTTCAAAAACGCAATGAAATGATCATAAAGCAAATGGGCGATAGCGCTTCATATTATAAATCCTTTGGCGTCACCATAGAGGAGGTTATTGAGCTTTTGAAGAAGATTTATTGATCACAAAATTAAATCACATAATTCATGTGAAAAAGGTAATCCTAAACTAATCCTATAGATGAAGGAGGAACTTTTCAAACATGGACAGTACTAAAAATTTCGTAGAAGAAATACATGAACAACAGGAAAGTAGTAAAAAAGGCAGCAAGAAAAAAGATAGTGAAAATGGTGGTCATAAACTACCAGGGAAACAACATGGTACAACTAAATAAAATTAATCGGAGTGTGCATATTGCACACTCCGATCATATTAGGATGGTTATATAGTGTATAAGATTACTGCTCGAGGATAATGCTATAACTTAGCATTCACACATACTTGTAGCGTTTCTTTAATACTTGCAATGACATCATCTTTATTAATTTTCAAAATGGGCATCGTATCATTAGGATCTAGATAGGCGTCGCGGCCTTGAATATCTGCAGTAACAGCTAAGTGGATTCCGTGCTCTTTGCCCGCTTGTCGTGCATGTTCATCATGCTCAGCAAATGCTGGCTTAAATGCTTCGATCGGTGCAGGAATAAGCTTCGTTGTTTCAGTCTGTCCTAATGCTTCAACCATATATTGATAAAAGTCTAGGTACTTCATATTTGTATCACAAATTGCATATCTGCCCTCGTGTTGGCCCAATTCAATAGCACCTACTGCTGCCTCAGCAACTTGTCTAGCGGTTACCATTGCTGTACCACCTTGTGGAACATAGACGGTATCTTTCCCTCTAACCTGCTCTGTAAACATCGTCCAAAGAGGTGTACGTCCAGGCATTACACCAAAAATATAAGGTAAACGTAAGCTCATGACGTCCATATCCTTGCCACCCTCAAACATCGCTACTTCTTCCTGTAGTAATCGTGTACGCGGATAGGCTTGCTCTTTATTTAAATGTAAATCGGTCCATTGCTCAGCGAAATGGCTAAAATAAGAATTAAATAATACAAATTTTTTCACACCAGCTTGGCGAGCTAATCGAGCAATACGTTGCGTTGGAATCACATTTGCTTGATAGAAGAACGTTGTTGCAGGAGCCTCAGGACAAACTCGTTCATCCGCACCAGCAGCATATATAAAAGCATAAACACCATCAAGTAATTGTAAAATTTGTTCATCAGTATAGGTTTGCAGATCCCCTAGATGACTTTCAACTTCAGCAGGAAATAAATTATCGGCTGGAGTAGGAGGGAGAGAGATTTCTGCTACTTTGTAACCTCGTGCAAGTAATTCATGGCTTGTATAATATCCTAGAAAACCTGTTCCGCCTAATATAAATACTTTTTTCATAGTTCTTCATCTCCTAAGTAGAATGATGTTGTTAAAGTAATTATATCAGCTGCTATCCAAAAACTATGTGATATAAATCACGAAGTCTTAAGATACTTAGTTTTAATGCCTAATTAGACCCATACATAATATCCACAAGTTCAATTGCTTCTTCTTTTGAATGAGCTGGGGCTACTAAAAAATGATCATCAATTCTAATCGAAATATGTTGTAAATCTTTAGATATATATAAAGTTCCTGAAATTTCATTAGTACTATAATCGTCGCTTTGAGGTGATATAGCGGCTATTAATTTCTCATCAGATTGCGTAAAACTTCTTTTTCATTAGACCCTCCAAATAATAAAAATATACCTGTTAATATCTACTTCATTAAATGCTTTCGATAATCGGATGGCGACTGGCCAATAACCGATTTGAAATCCTTTATAAAATGTGCCTGGTCGAAGTAACCTAACTGTTCGGCTAGCTCGGTCCACTGTATTTCTTCCTCGCGTTCTGCTAGCTCTGCCGCTTCTTGTAATCGGAAGCGCTTGATGATCCATTTCGGAGTGACGCCTACGTATTTGCGGAATAAGCGCTGAAGCTGGCGAATAGATAAGTTGTTTCGCTCACTTATTTGCTCAACTCTAGTTAAATCTCTGTCGTTTTTGACATTCTGTATGATGGCATCCGTCAGCTCGGCAAGTTTGTCACGCTCTGGCAAACGCGACAGCAGGAAGTTTTCTGCGATTCTCGCCATCTCTGCGCCATCGCTAGCGTCAAGCACGGTATTCATCCATTCCTCGGCCTCATTACCGAACACTTCCGTTACATCAATAGTTTTCCCTGTCAGCATGATGGCTTCGAGCGAATAGAAAGGGTATTGACCACCTGCACGAAACTTGATGCCAAGCACCAGGCTCTTACCTCTTAGCTTTCGTACGAAGGGACGGCTTGGAACACCATATAGCAGACTACGACTCCCCTCTTCATCCCGCTCGAAAGCTAGATTAAGATTGGGATATGATAGTACAGTTTGTGCGAAAGATTCTCCCGCAGGTAGATCGTAAGTAATAAACCAATAATGCTCAACAAATGGCTGTAGCTCAGGACATGGCTCAAAACGGGATAGATTGAATTTATTACGGCCCGTTTTGGCATGTAAAATGCCGCGGTCAGATAAGCTTTCTTTGGGCTTCACATAGGTCACCTCCGGTTAATAAAACGATCCGAACTCGGTCGCTTTTTTACAATACGGTGCATTGCCTCATATCTATAATGGAGAATAGCAGATGCAAGTCTTAAGTGCAATATTTATGTTAATGAATGTCTACCTTCAATCTGCAGCTGCTAAAATAATCGTTACAGGAGGAGTAAATAGTGACTGAACAAGAGAAGATTTCGGGAAAAAGCGGAACTTACATAACTAATGGAAAACCGAACGGCTATACAATGCTTACACCATTTATCGTGGTGAGCAATCCTACTGAAGCAATTGCATTTTACGAGAAGGTATTTGGAGTTACAACGAAGAGCGTTACGGAATTCGGAGACGAAGGCAATCAAGTGATTGTTCATGCAGATATAGATTTTGGAAATGGGTATTTGCAGCTTGGAGCGGCTACTACTGCCTTTGGCTTAGTACCTCCGCCAGGAGATGGACAAGCATGTTATTCAATTGGCATCTATGTACCGGACGTAGATCATACCTTTGACTTGGCGATAGAGAACGGTGCGACGGTCAGAGAGCCTGTTTCCTATTTTGTTTCTGGAGATCGTTATTGCAGTGTTGTGGACCCTTTTGGTGTGAGATGGTCAATTATGACGCGAGTGGACGATATTGCTGAGGAAGAAAGCTTCCGTAGAGTAGCCCAGTGGAGCGATAATCAATAATCTAGTTATGCCTGAAGGACCACAAGGTGGGCGTGTCTAGCATGTCAGTTTGCACTGACTTTCTGGACACGCTCTTTTCTTCGTGATTTCTAGCAGCATTATTTCGGCAACAACGCAGCATATTGCTTACGAATATCATGTAACTGCTGCAGCTTATGCATCGCATCTTTCCCGCGCAAACCAGCTAGTGAAATCGATATGCTATCGATAATAGCCATAGGTGCGATGAGAGAATGGAAGGCATCACGCTCGCCGCGATCAACTTGAATGACGATATCACTATCATTAATCATTTCAGATAAAAGTAGATCCGTAATCAGAATTGTACGATAATGCGCAATTTGTGCTTGCTCCAAAATAACGGTAGCTTCAGGAGATTTTCTCACAAATCCGAAAAATAATACAACATCGTATTCATTGGCATGGACTAAACTCTCGAGTAGCGCATGACCACTTTCAGCCATAATGTGCACCTGCACGCCAATACGATTCAAACGAAAGCGAAATAATTCAGTTAGCGCAGTCGCTGATCCATGACCATGCACATAAATACGCTGGGCTTGATCTAGCGCAATGACAGCTTGATCTAATGCTTGTAGATTAATACGCTGAAAAGTTTCCGTCAGATTAGCTTGAGCAGATTCGATCATTTGCGTAACGATATGCTGCTCAGTTTGTTCTAATACTTGTTGCATCTTAATTGCTGGCGTAGAATATTGGACTTCTTGTAAATGTTTTTTGAATGCCTTTAAGTTATCAAAACCGATAATCTCCCAAAATCTCGACACAGTTGAGATACTTACTCCGGCTTTCGTGGCGATATCATTTTCGTTATAGAAAGGTATGCGCTCCATAGATTTCATAATGAAGTCAGCAATCTTTTTCTGTCCTTTAGACATTTGCTCAATCGGTATAATGAATTGAAATGTAGTCATAGAATCTCTCCATTAATTTAGGATATGAGTACATCGCCACGCTCTTTTAATAGCTTTTTAACAAGCGATGCTGATTTGACATGCAATGGTAACGCGTCCGATATTTCATAATAATAACGGCCTTCTTTAATACATGTACGAATATCGGAGTAATTACTATATTCACGATCAAGCTTATTACGTACGCAGCCGAATTGCAACGGGTGATGTGTATCACTGCCAGCGATGACAGGAATACCTACTTCAGTAGCTAATTGTCGAACCTGTTGCTCCATAGATGGACCATAGGTAGCCAGGTCTTTACCGTTAATATCGAAGGCATCAAGGCGACGTAATAACGAAATGGGATGCTGTAATAATGGATTGCTTTCACGATGTGGATGTGCTCCAATTCGCAGTAATTGTAGCTCATCACACCAATCTAGTAATTGTTCGAATGAAACAAATGATTCTTTCTCCGTAAATGGTTCAAGTCGATGACGTAATTCAAGTATCGTCGTACGCGTACCCACAACTAGAATATGTCCCTTTTGATCCACGTCAATTTCCATACCAGGGAACACTTTGAATCCATTAACATCATAGTAATGTTCGCGATATGGATAATGGGCGTCTAATTGCTCGTAAATGTGATAAAAATTTTCGGTGTTGAAATGCTCGGTCATGGCGATCGCATCCAGACCTGCTAGCGAAGCCTCCTCAATAGCTTGATTAAAATATTCGATAGAAAATGAAGTCTTTTTGGATAGTTTAATATGTGTATGAAAATCTATATACATTAGATTATCTCCTTTTTATAAATGATAATGACTCCCAACATAGAAGAGTAAGCTTACGTAAACAGCCGAGATTGCAAGAAAGACATAATCTCTAGGTAAAATTTTCAGATAAGATAACTTAATCTTTTTCACTTTCGGATCTTTCATCGCATAAGTGAAGCCTTTAACTTCTAATGCTTCTACAGTAGTTCTAGTTCTTTTCGCAGTATTTAGTATAAGTGGGTAGAAGGCCACTACTGACAATTTACCTGTATATAATATTACTCTCCAGCCGAGAAATCCTTTGCGCTCAGGTCCTCTACCACGTAGACGGTAGGAGTATAATATATTGTTATATTCTTCGATTAGAATCGGTAACATGCGGTAGCCGTAAGCTACGCCGAAGCTGAATTGAGCTGGAAAACCTAGACTAAGTAGCCCATCGCTTAATTTTTCAGGGTCCATACTTGAGAAAACAGCGATACTCGCTAATGCGATAACGAGCAGCTTTAAGGTGAGTGTACTGAGTGCCCATGCTGCAGAAAGACCACCACCGAATAATAGGGAAACAACGAGCATATAGGCAGCATCGGATACGAGTCCAAGCGCTAATATAAGCAGGACGAGAATGCTAGGTTTGGAAGTATACGTTAGAACGGCTATTGCGACGAGCATCCCCAGCAAAACGACTTTATTATGAACAAACCACGGTACAATCGCAAAGAAAGAGTACCAGGCAATAAGAATACGCGGATCGAATTTGGAAAGAAAGGTAAGCGAGTGTCCATAAGCAGTTCGCAATAGCTCAACCTTAATTCGTTCCACACTTAATTTCTCAAGAAATGAAGTTTTATAGGTAGTTTTAGTTAACTCCACTGTATACCTCCTGCGGGATGATAGATTCAATATGTGTAATAAATTCAGCGACAGATAAGCAAGGTGGCGTAATATTTGCATAATGACTTAATTCCACAATTTGTGGAGGGATAAGGGCAGCTAGCTTTAGAATATGCTCATGCTGGAACACGTCACGACTATTTGTATCCATAATGATGCGACCTTCATGCATTACGATGACTCTAGTTGCCCAGTCTGCTACTAATTGCATGTCATGGGTTGCGACAACAATTGCTTTCACATGATCACGCAATTCATCGAACAGGCGAGTCATTTCACGCCGACTAGCAATATCAAGACTTGCAGTAGGCTCATCTAGGAGCATAATTGTAGGTTTCATGGCCATACCTATAGCTAGTGTTGCCCGACGCTGTTGTCCACCACTAAGTAATCGACCATCGCGTTGCTGTAATTCCGTTAGATTGAATGTATCCATAATATGATCGATAAAAGGTTCTATATTGGTTTGTTTTCTTGCTTTTAAGAAAAACTCGATGTCGGCTCTAATATTATCCGAGATAAACATTTCTTCTGGATTTTGAAAGATGAAAGAAACGAGATCAGATAGTTGTTCCGGTGAAGTCTGACTGGTGTTTTTGCCGCAGACAGTAACTGAACCTTCCCATGGCTTACGAATGCCAGCTATTAATCGTAATAATGTAGATTTTCCTGCCCCATTATTTCCAATCAATGCAATCCGTTGACCTTCGTGCATCTCAAGATTAATGTTTTGCAGAGTTGGCTTTTGATTGCGGTCCATACTTTGATAACCACTAACGACGTTATCGAATTTCAGGAGTACAGGTCGATCCGAATGCTCTTCACTTTGTTTATACTGTTCCTCAATCGCTACATGACGCGGTTTAGTATAAGGGAGAGCTGATTGTTGCAAGGCAAGAGCCGCTTCCTTAATCGTAATAGGGTACATAGTTTGAGTCGTTGGAACGATTTTCTCGCGTAAACTGTGAAAAGCTTGCGTTACTTGAGGCGGCTGAATATGTAACGAAGCAAGCTCATCAACAGAGGAAAGACCCTCCTTCACAGGCTTAATCCAACGTACTTTACCTCCAGCTTCCATCAGCATAACATTGGTACAATAGTCTGCAATATATTCAGTATGGTGCTCAATAACGATAATCGTTTTGTTATATTTCTCATTTAATAACTTCAATTTTTCATAAATGAGTCTTGCATGTGCTGGATCGAGCTGAGCAACAGGTTCATCTACAATAATAATGTCTGGTTCAAGTGATAATGCAGCAGCAAGGGCGGTCATATGCTTCTGACCACCACTTAACTGCCAAATCCATTTATGCTGAATATCTTCGATTTCTAACATTCGCAATGCATTCATGCCACGCTCTTTGTAATCCTCATAACCAAAGTTAAGTGGTGCAAAGCATACTTCATCATAGACGGTAGGACGAACCAATTGATTCTCAAAGTCTTGAAATACGTATGCTACATGCTTCGATAGCTCTGCAATACTGGTAGATTGGGTAGAAAGCCCATTAATCATGACGCTTCCTTCTAGATCTCCAGCATAGTAGGTTGGGATCAAACCGTTGAAGCATTTGCATAGCGTGGATTTTCCGCTTCCATTACTTCCAATAATAGCGATGAAATCCCCTTTATTTATGGTCAGATTAACATGTTGAAGAGATTCATATTCTGCACCTGGATAACGAAAAGAGATATCTTTGATTTCAATTATTGGTTGTTTCTCCGTCATAGGATGGGTCATACAATAGTTTCTCCTTTATGATTGGTTTTGCGTTTCTTTCTAATGATTAATAGTGTTGCAATAAAGATAACTACAGCGACAGCAAGGCTAAGCCAGAGCCCTATATTACCTAGATCCATTTCCCATTCCCATGTGAACAATTCCAAATCAGATTCTGATAAAAATTCAGCTGCGCCGGCAACAACGAACAGTAGGATTGCAACAATGATAAAGCGTGGAGTGACAAAGCCAGCAACAGAAACTTTGGCCCGACCATCACGTGGCTTCATACCAAGCAGCGGTTCGACCTTGCCATACAAACGAGGTACTAGGTAGATAATCGGCAATAGTGAGAACAATGTACCTGATACAATCATCGCGTTCAAAAATGAGAACCCTTCGATAGCTAGAATACTTTCAGGCAATCCAGGAACAGCTTCCAGGTCTTCAATACCTATGTATACTTTCGCAATATCAACGATTGTACCGAGTAATTGATCAATTCCGATCGCGACATAAGCAGCGATAGCAAGTTGACGCTTATTACGTGGATCAGTTACTAGCATCCCTGCAACGAAGATTGCTAGTGAAAACTCAATAAATTTCTCAAGCTCACTTACTCCGCCAAATTGACCAAGTAACAATTCACCAAATACAAGTTCTCCTACACAAGCACCTAACGCTGCATATAATGGATTGAAAAGAATAGCAAACAGTAGCGGGATGAAAATGAAGTATTCCACTTTCAATTCTACAGGGCCTACACGAAACTGGGGTAATAATTCTGTAATCATGTTCGAAATACCGTACAAAGACATCGATAGAATAAAGATCATCAATTTTTGTTGCGATGTTAACTCAAAACGATTACCTATTGTTGCTGTACTCATTACGATTCCTCCCAAATTGGTATTGCTGATTGGCAGCATGAGCAATGCTAGATCATCACGCCGCTATCTCTTTCTTTATATAGCATAGGCAGGTTTTGTTAGTGGATTGTTATCGCAATGTTGAGTTTGCGTTAATTTTTGTCAAAGTTATATAAATGATAATTATTTTTCGTTTATAATAAATTTATAAGAAAGCTGAATAGATGCTGGGGAGACGATAAGCTTGAAAATAGATCTACACACACATGGAAAGTGGTCAAAAGATATTGATTTTTCATATGAGTATTATGTGGAAATGATGAGAGCGGCTTCGAAATATGTAGATGCAGTCGCGCTGACAGAACATTTCAATACGAAGGATTTTTTGAATATATACGAATTACTTGATAATAAGGCGATTTATCGCAATGGACACTATATCGTTGAAGGAGTTAAAGTATTTCCAGGTATTGAAGTAGATGTTGCTCAGCAAAGCCATATTCTCGTTATTGGTAGTAGGGAAGCAATCATCTCCATTAGTAAACAGTTAGATCGTTACAGATCAGCGGAGAGCTTCATTCCATTGGAGCAATTAATACAAGTAAGTGATGACTATCAATGCTTGAAAATTGGTGCACATCCGTATCGTAAGGAGAATCCGCTTGATCATGTAGACCCTTCGCTTATTATGCAATTAGATGCAATCGATATTAATGGACGTGATCTACATAAATATGGGTTATCGATGGAACAGAAGGTACGGCAATTTGCGGATAAATTTAACCTACCGACGATTGCGGGAAGTGATACACATCAGCCATTACAATTTGGTTGTATATATAATGAGTTGCCTTATCCATGTGAAACGATTGAGCAAATTAGAGCGGCGATTATGCAACAGGAGCACGAGCTTATTATTGCTAGTAATTTACACGAGAAG
>DXHF01000072.1 GCA_019113605.1 Candidatus Paenibacillus intestinavium | reverse complement strand
CCAATTCAAAATAATCTTGATGAGCTATTTAACCTTATTTCTTTGTTAAAACCAGGTCAGCTAGGTGCGCAGAGCGATTTTACTAGCAATTATGTTGTTGATAAGCGCATCCCAAAAAATGAAGACCAGCTGCAAGATGTTCTCTCTTCCATTATGATTCGTAATCGGCGTGGTGAAGGCGGTATTCACTTTACAAAGCGGATTGTAAAAAACATTACGCTACAGCTTTCTACCGAAGAACAAGCGCTATACGACGCGGTGACAAGCTTTGTAAAACAACGGGCGCGGGAAGACAGCGTCGATATGAGCAGTATGCTTTCCCTTGTCACGCTACAACGAGAGGTTTGCAGTAGTCGCGATGCCGTATTTCTCACACTCGTCAATATGTTCAAGAAGACCAGCGAGGAATCACCGATGCGCGCGCAGATTTGGGATATAGTTGAGAAAATTCGGGGCATTACATCGAATTCGAAAGCTGAGAAAGCATTGGAAATTATTCAAAAATGCGATGAAAAAGTTATCTTGTTCACGGAATATCGTGCGACTCAGGAATATTTATTGCAATTTTTCCAAACACATGGCATCTCCGCTGTCCCTTATCGGGGTGGTATGAATCGGGGGAAAAAGGATTGGATGATGGATCTTTTCCGAGGTAATGCAAAAGTACTCATCGCAACAGAAGCAGGCGGTGAAGGAATTAATCTGCAATTTTGTCACCATATGATTAACTTTGATCTACCGTGGAATCCAATGCGCGTGGAACAACGAATTGGGCGTGTTCATCGCCTTGGACAAACCCATGATGTTCATATTTTCAATTTATGTACACAAGGAACTATAGAGGAACATATTCTGCATTTATTACATGAAAAGATCAACCTATTCGAGCTTGTTATCGGTGGACTGGATGATATTCTTGAAAAATTAGAAAGTCGTGACGGCACGATTGAGCAGCGTCTCGCTAAAGCTATTTTGCAATCACAAGATGGTAAACAGCTACAAGACGAACTTGACGAAATTGGAAGCACCATTCATCAGATGAAAGAAGGAGGGTCACTATGAACAGCAAAGAGATTCATCGCTTTGTACAACGATATTTAGATGCAACGCAATGCTCTATTCTTGAGAAATCACCTTATCATTTCAAAGTTAAACTATCTCCAGCAGCAGATCGCGAATTAACGAATCGGCATTATTACTGGAGTTTTATCGATCGTGTTAATGAAACCCCTGAAACGATGAGTTTTCTGTTCGTTACAGATGATGATAAATATAATGAACTAGTAGAATCTACTCCAGTGGTAGAGCCAGTTGCAAAAACGGCTGCTGACTCTAGCTTTGAAAGAGCATACGGGCTTGTTCCGAAACCAATCGCTCGCGTACCAAGGGAACATCTGCACTATGGCTCCGGTCGACTTGATCAGCTCTTTCAGTCCACTCAAAACAATGGTAGCTATGTTTGCCTATTTCAAGAGCCCAGCACGAAGGCACTTCATCCTTATGCCTCTAGACCATATACGGTATGGCTTGGCATTAACTTCTGTATAGAATTCAGCTCCGATCGTAAGCGAGAAGAAATTCATAGTTTAGGCATATCGCTCGTCACTGGTCACTGCGTAGAGCAATTTCATGAGCAGCTAGAGCAGCTTAAGCTATCTCCTCGCATTCCGCCCAATATTCATATTGCCAAAAACGGCATAGCGTATGCAAAAGCTTTAACTATTGCCGAGCAGACGATTGAGCGTAAATTAAAAAGTTATGACTATCATTGGGCAGAGGATGCACAAACAAGATTGATCGAGGAGCTTGCAAGATTAGCTAGCTATTATGAACCAATGCTGGAGCATGCAGAAGATGAAGAGCATCGTGACAATGTTCATGCATTACTTCAAAAACGCGAAGAAGAAATTCGTTGGCAATATGAGCCGAGAATAACGGTATCCGTCATAAACTGCGGATTATTTCATCTCGATGGTATTGATTAGTGAACATATGACTACTTATGCATCTTATCGGCAAAAAAAGAACTTCATGTTGCTGTTTATGGATGACAATATATAACAGTCTTCTTAAAGCATGTCCACTATACTACTATTGAGGTGATGTAATGCATATTAAACCATTGTCAAAAATGATCATTCGATTAGTGATCGCTACTGTGCTCTGCGTAAATTTTTCAATAATAACTTCGGAAACTATTCACGCTAATGTCCAATCGCTAACCGTTAAAGAACAAGGGGAATTATGGGTCGATGAATTAACGAATCAACCTGATTTTGCAAATTGGAAAAATGCGGAGCTTACAATATCTCCTCTTGGTCCAGGAACACATAGTTGGTTAATGTTAATTCAGCATCACAAGCTAGGTACAATTGGATATATGATCATTCACAGTGATGGTTATGGTGGTTATGTACTAGGGGAGTACGGTATAGGCTCGGACGACTCCTTACAGTATTTATCTACCAATAGATATAAATTACGTTATTACGATCCGCTACATATGGTCGTATCTCAGCAAGTGAACAATTCTAATCAATATTTCGAACCTTTTAACTCAGAACAGTATGATCTAAGCTCTAAGCATTTAATTGAAGCTAAAGTTGCCACAAAAAATCAAATAAGGCATGGATTAGTATTCTCTCATGCCTTATTGACTGGTTATGAATATCAATCATATTTTGCCCCTTATGATGTTATGCCTTGGCTAACAACAGTAGCCTTGAATTCCGAATTTGAAGACTGTACCTCCATTGAAAACTTAATTGAATTTGGCAGTCAATTACGCTATACAAGCTCGATATGGAGTGATCAAATCGAAGCTATCTACTCCGTAACAGGCTATCAGGAGTGGGAATTATTCGATTTATATGTTGAACTGCAACAAGATGATGAACATTTAAAGAGATATATCCCCTATGATTTCCTACTACAATCTGGTGGTTTTTACAAATGATAATAATGAAATTATTTTTCTTTTTTCTTAATCCACATTAACAGAGACTCTCCACCAACACCAAACCACTTCGGTAGCCATTGCTCTTTCGTAGCTTTGGCTGCTTTTTTTGCTTGTCTCCGTTCAGCAACGGGCGTCTCCATATATTCTACAAGCTGTTCTGTAATATATTGCACATATTCTTGACCAGATATTTTCGCCATTATTAATTACCTCCTAAACTTTTTGTTGCTTCATGTAATTACTTCCTCTGTAGGCAAAAAGTCACTTCGAAAGCATAGACTTTACTTTTTGTGCTCCATACATTGAGTATTCCCCTTTTCCGCTCCACTCCATTCATGCATGAAAACAATGTTAGATAGCCATCCTAAATCAATATTCACTTCATAAGTTAAAGAGAGGCTGAAATAGAATGAAAAAACATTACATTCAACTAAAATTTTCACTTTTTACCCTTATAGCGATAATCATTTTATCGCCAATTACAATTCAAGCATCAAATACAGAAGATGAAATTTCCACAGATATTATGTTTCCTTCTACTGCTGTAATCATTGATGTAGGTCATGGAGGTATTGATGGCGGTGCCTCGTACGAAAACATATTAGAAAAAGATATTAACTTGGCTGTTGCCAAAAAACTATATGCAATTTTACAAAGTAACGGTATTCCGACGATACTTAATCGAACAGATGATTATGCTTTAAGTGAAGATAATCAATGGCTTAAAACCTCATCTCGTCATCTTAAAGACTTGTCACAACGAATGGGGTTAACTCGTGAAATTGAACATGTCGTATTTATTAGCTTACATGTTAATGCTGGTGCTAATGCAAGAGCACACGGCCCGCTTGTATTACACCAGCACACAGGTGAAAGTGCGTTATTAGCGACTAATATTCAAGCATCAATGAATAATTTATTTGATACCTCCAAAAATGTCGTTCCCGTGAAAACTTTTTATCTACTCAAGCATGTTAAGTCTCCTGCAGTGCTCGTGGAGTTAGGGTTTATTAGTAATGCTACTGATCGTGAGCGTCTTATCACAAGAAATGAACAAACAAAAATTGCTTCAGCAATTGCAAACGGTGTGCTACATTATCTCTGGATCAATTAAGCTATTACGAATTAACTCACTTATGTGAATGAGTTGACCCCGTTTGAACAGTTCAGGAATCGCCCGCAATATTTCACTTGATGTGTATTTTCCTGGAGCACCAACATGTCCAATCATAATTGTATTTTGTTGATGCTCCATAAGTTCAAATGCTTTCTGCATTTGTTTGTGAACATGCTCTGCACTATAAACATCGTCTAGAAATAACTGATTTTCCACATAAGGAACTCCTAACTCAGTCGCTACCTTCGCCACCACAGATCGCGAGGTCGTTTTACTATCCAAATAATAGAAATTCCGTTCTTTACACACTTGCAGTACAATTCGCATAATACGTTCATCAGAAGTAATTTTTGAGCCCATATGATTATTCATACCTACTGCATGTGGTACATTATCAATAGCTTGTTCAACCTTTTGACGAATTTCTGCATCGGTAAGATCTGCCGTTAATGCTCCAGGACCTAACCATTTTTGCAATCCTTTGTTCGGTTCCATCGGCATATGAACGATGACCTCATGCCCTGCCTTATATGCATCCTCGGCATCCTTTGTTGTCGAAGGTAGAAACGGCATTACAGCTACTGTTATAGGGATATCAAGTTTTAAGATCGCCTCTGTCCCATCCATACTATTGCCTAGATCATCTATGACAATTGCCATCAGATGAGTATTCATTGTCACACTATATACTTTATCTTGTCCTACAATGAAGCATGTCACCGCGATCATAAGTGCAGTTATACCGATCGATAGTTTTGGGGTTTTCATCATTTCAACACCTTCCATTTTCGGAAAATCTGTCATTATATTACCCTATTTCCAGTAGCTTATGTATTCAAACAAAAAAAAGCACGATCCAAAGATTATCCATCTTTTGTAGATCGTGCTTCTTTTTCTTATCGAAATAGATTTAGCTCATGCAAGTAATAGCATATTTTTAATCGAATAAATCTTCAAACACACTAAATACTGTTTTTTTCTTTTTCTTATATGGACGACCATATTTATCGTATCCATACTTATTATCTGAATGCTTATGCTCATCTTTATAATATGGCTGCTGTTGCTGTTGGTAGTTCGGTTGCTGGTAATTTTGTTGTTGGTAATTCGGTTGCTGGTAGTTTGATTGCTCTTGCCCATAAGATTGTTGACTATATGGGGCTTGATTAGCTCTTTGTTCATTGGGATTATAGGATTGATCGTTTGGAGTTCTAAGATTCTGTGAAGCTGCTTGTGATTGCAATTGTTCAAATTCTGCATGCGTTTCATTAAGACTTTGCATTAATTTCTCTAGTTCTCCACGATCAAGCCAAACCCCTTTGCAACTAGGACAAACATCAATTAATACTCCACTTTTCTCAACTTCACGTAACGTTACTTCATCACATACTGGGCATTTCATACCATCACTCCTATAACTTTTTGTTAGCTTCCGAAATTACAACTTGTAACAAAAGTAGCTTCGAAAGCATTTACTATAACTTTTTGTTAGTTTACAATAGTTGGTCTTTCTTCCGTCGCAGCAATATATACATAGTCTCGATTTAACTTAACTACTCGTCTACTCTTTTTACGAATCATAACTGTGCTCTCATCCCAAGCTACAACAATACCTTGAACATCATTACTTTCAAGATTATCACGAACTACTCGAACCATTTCACCTGAAACACGGTATTCATTCAATTGGTCGTCAGATATCATTTCAATCGCTCCTAAAGCTTTTTAAAGCTAGATGGTTTACAAAAAAATCTCAATGGACGCTTGCAAGCGAATCATTAAGACTTTTGCAATCTATTTATTCATTAATAGCATGCTCTTTGGAATCATTCGTTTCATACCATTCATCTAATACACGAGAAGACATAACTTGCTTCTCGATATAATTAACCTGCTTTTCTGTAAACTGATCTTTCCATTCACTAGATAATTCGTTGCATAGCTTAACGATCGTAAGTAATTCGGACCATGCCACATAACGTTTATACCAGAAAAATTGAGGATGCTCAAGCATATACGGATATAGATCATCAAATTCTGTATGCTTACAATCTAGTGCACGTTCAAAAGATACCTTTGCACTAGTAATCTTTTCATTGAAGAATTGTTCAGTAATATGTTCCATAGCTTACGCCTCCCCCTCAGTATTACCTCTATTATACATTACTTATGCAGTTCATACATCTTTAATAGGAAATGTTGATTGCGATTATTTTTATACTCACCGATAAATAATTGAAACCTCCCAAGCGAAACAAAGCAAAAAGTAACCTTGTTTTTTCATCCTTCACCTACACCTTAGCGAAGAGCACTAATCACTCTCCTACGCCATAGCGGAGAGAACTATTCACTCCCTGCGCCTAGCGGAAAGAACTAATTGCTAGTGGAGAAGCGATAGCGGTCGTTTTTGTCCTCGGATTTATACCGCTATTCCCATTACAATAAATCCGAGGACAACGGCGATCGGAACAGTAATTGGTTCTTGGAGCGACCTCCGATCGGAACAGCAATTTGTTCTTGGAGCGACCCCGATTAGTCTTTGAATATAACTTCTCCAGAATTTAGTGAAGCAATTTTCACAAGTGATTCTACACGTACCCCTTGCTCACGGAAATAATCTCCGCCAGCTTGGAAAGATTTTTCCACTACGATGCCCATACCGACCAGTTTAGCACCTGATTGCTCGATAATTTTCACGATACCACGAGCTCCGTCACCATTTGCAATAATATCATCAATGAACAAAATTCTATCCGTCTCACTTAAAAATTGCTTAGATATAACAAGATCAGATACCATGCCTTTCGTGAAAGAAGGAACTCTTTCAATATATGAATCAGGATCATTAATAACGGTTTGCTTACGTCTAGCAAACACTAATGGCACACTCAGTTGTAATGCTGTCGCAAAAGCAGCTGGAATCCCTGAAGCTTCAATGGTTAACACCTTCGTAATTCCTTCGTTAGCGAAACGTGATGCAAGTTCCTTACCCATATCCATAATTAGCGAAGGATCAACTTGCTGATTAATAATTGAATCCAATCTTAAAATATCATTCGATACAATAGCAGATTCCTCTAAAATTCTTTGTTTTAACTGTTCCATATATTTCCCTCCGCCAATTTCTCTTTTTACGTAAAATAACACAGGTTTGCACTTCAAGCAAGCAATGTAGTCATATCTCCAAATATTTGGCTACTTTCTGCAAGTCAAATCGCATAAGCTTTGCACAAAAATCCAATGCTTGTCATGCTTGTCTATTTCACTTCATACAATAATAAAAGTGAACTACCTATTGTTGAAGTGAGGGAAGCTTATGAACAGACAAGACTGGATCAAATCGCTACAAATCGCGGCAATTTACATGGGCACAATCGTTGGAGCCGGATTTGCGACTGGTCAAGAAATATTACAATTTTTCACAAAGTATGGCCAAAAGGGAACATTCGCAATTATAGCCTCTACCTTTTTATTTATATGGCTTGGCAATAAAGTCATGCTATTAGCCCAACAGATTAAAGCTAAGTCGTATGAAGATTTGAACATTGCTTTATTTGGAAAACGATATGGCTCATTAATTAGTATTTTCATGCTAGTCGTCCTGCTCGGTGTATCTGCTGTTATGCTAGCTGGTGCCGGGACGGTTTTTTATGAAAATTGGAATTTGCCCTATCAGCTAGGCTTGATCGCCACTTGTCTTGTCTGCTTTTTCTTACTCCGAAAAGGACTAACAGCTATTATCGCAGTTAATTCAATCGTTGTTCCTATTATGCTTGTGTTCACATTTATTATTTTTTTCGACACTTTAAAGTCACCGTATACAAGCAACTTTCTACGCGCGCATACCGATTTCCCACTGTGGACAGTCGTTAGTACACCATTCCTCTATACGGCATTCAATCTGTCACTCGCTCAAGCTGTTCTTGTACCTATCGGTGCACAAACATCAAAGCCGATCATCATTAAATGGGGCTCGATCATTGGCGGTATCGGAATTGGCTTTATGCTAATGGTTGGTCATATCGCATTATCAGCCCATATGCCAGGTATTACCCAATTCGCTATCCCTATGGGGGGAATTGCGAGAAGTTTAAGCCCATACATTTATGTTATCTATATTTGTATTATATTTGCTGAAGTATTTACAACATTACTCGCTGATGTGTACGGATTAGCGTTACAAATTCATGAGAGATCGAAGCTATCTATTAATTTGATCGTTATGTTTGTACTGATTGTGTGCTATTTGTTAAGTCAAATCGGGTTCGGCGTACTACTTTCGACGCTCTATCCGTTATTTGGTTTTATTAGTCTAGGTTGGTTTCTACTGATCGCTCGCAAAAAACTAGACTGAATGTACACACACATTATCGTTCAAGCATAATAGTAACTGCTTTGTCGCATACCGTTTGTAATTGATCCCTCGTATGGGGATGACAAGTAAAGTACAATAGCTGGCGATCAATAGATATTTCGCTTAATAATTCCATCGCTGATTGCATACGCAACCTATCAAAGTTCACACAAGGGTCGTCTAACACTAATGGTAAATTAGTATGTTTGACTGCTGCCTCATGAATAGCAAGACGAATACATAAATAAAGTAGTTCAGAGGCACCTCTACTTAGTAATTCACTTTCAACTAACGCTCCATTGGCAGCACGTAATTGCAATGTTCCACGCTCTGCATTGCCAATAATTTGCGTATAAGAACCATTTGTCAGCTTGCCAAAATAGTATGCTGCTTTGAGAAGTACTGCAGGTTGACGTTGCTGTTCGTACTTCTCCTTCGTGTTTTTAATAAGCAATTTACTAAGCGAAAGCTTCATATATTGAGCAATATATGTGTCAATTTGCGTCATGATCGCTTCCTTTTTCAACTGAAGCTGTTGATGTTCATCAGAACTGACTAATCGTTCTCGCTGCTGCAGCATTCTCCCCTTCTGCTCTAATAGCTTCTGCTGCGCTATTCGCAAATCATCTAAGATTTGCCGCTCGGATACTGCTTTCTCACGTATTCCATCTCCATCATACTGGGTGAACATATGATCCAAATCATCAACCTCTTCAGCAGTAAGACCAGCCTTTCGCTGTAATGATAATCGCTCGTATTTCACTTGCCATAATTCATAAGACTTTACTTGTTCTACAACAACTAATAGTTCACTAATCGTCGTAGCTCGGCACTGCTCATAGCATTCCGCTAACTGTTGATGCCATTGCTTCAGCTCCTGCTGCTTAATCAATTGTTGCTTCTGCAATTGCTGTAATTGTTGTTGTAGCGATTCACGCTCCGCTAATCTTTCCTTTTGCTGCTGAATTTGGCT
Organism: Candidatus Paenibacillus intestinavium; assembly: GCA_019113605.1. GTDB lineage: Bacteria > Bacillota > Bacilli > Paenibacillales > Paenibacillaceae > Pristimantibacillus > Pristimantibacillus intestinavium. The sequence continues at coordinate 8,719 of DXHF01000072.1, read as the reverse complement.
CCGCATATTGGACAATTGAAGCTGTTGTGTGCCTTCAGGCAATGGATGAAGCCATACAAGCTGCGTTAAGCCATATACATCGTCTACATATTGATCAATTTGCCCTTCATACTGAGCAATCATCAACCTTTGTTTGTCACAGCTTGCATAGTGATGTTGTATATTACGAAAAAGCTTCGTAACCTCTTGAAAATGTTCACATTGGCAAGAGGAAGGCAACTGAAGTTGCTCGGCTAATTGTATCCATTGTTGATCAACTTGATCAAGCTCAGCTTGTAACTGATCTAGCTGATAATCGATCTTATGTTGATCTAGTTCTAATTGCTCGGCCTGTTGTGCAACCTTTGCAGCCTGTTGCTCTAATTGTTCCCGCCGATTCAACAATAATTGCAGCGATCCGATCTGTTCTTTCAACCCCCGGCGAAAATCGTAATAATTACTTTCATTGATCGGTTGATTAAGTTCTACAATAAGTGATAAAGCTCGATATAAACCTTTTAATCCTTCAGCTCGCTCGCCGCTTTGTTGTTTTTCTCTGTGTCGTTGTCTATTGCGCTGACTTGGCCATGCCATTCCTGTCATTAATACAACGAGCAAGGTCATTATAATAAGTACCGGAGATAACCAGCCACTCCATTGACTAAGCATAACTTTACTTGTTACTAAAAGCGTGAAAATCGCAATGATACTTGAGAATGTAGTTAGCAGCACAAACGGTATAAAGCCAAATTCCTTATGATGAGTACTCCCACCTCTACCTCTACTAATATCACGGGCTGCATTGGTACCCACGTTCAGCGTATGAACAGTATGATTGTCCACTAATTTACTTCGCCCGCTCGATTGCTCATTCATTCTTTCATAGTCATATTGACGATATGCTTCTTCTAAAATAATCGTTGCTTCGTGTAGCTCGGATATTGTTTGTGGTAATAAATGATATTGGTGCTGAACGATTTTCAATTCTTGTGCGGCTTGCTCTAGATCTGTTTTCGTTACCGTCATTTGCTGATCGAGTGCGAGTAGTTGCTGATCGTAATGATGCTGACTTTGAACTAACTGCTGCTGCTTAAGCTGTAACTGCTTCATTGTTAATCTTAGTTGTTCATACTGCGTAAGTTGCTCCATTGACGGATTAAGCTGTCTTAACTGTTGCTCGGTCCAATAATTAGGTAACTGTAATTGTAACTCCCGAGCGACCTGCTCTAGCTGCTCCAGCTCATCTTGACGAACCGTTAATTGTAGCTGTTGCTCCATAATAGCGTTGCCTAATTGTATATAATGTTCTACTGTCGCTGCCCGCTCGATTAGAGCTTCATCAACGCGAATAACTGCGATTTCCTGCTCCAATTGCTCCTGTGCGACTTGCCATTGTCTAAGCTCATCTGCAATCTGTTGCTCACCAGCTACGATTTGCGTTACTTGCTGCGAAAAACTATGTGGTAGCTCTCGGACATCTTGTAACTGCTCAAGCTGCCAACGAACCTCTTGTTGTTCTAACCACCATTCGCGCTGAGACATTGCTCGGTTCATTAGCTGCACTATACTTTGCTGCATGGCAAGCTGCAACTGTAGCTCTTCATGGCGCCGATCACATTGCTCAAGCTCTAATTGAACAGCATAATATTGTTCTAGCTCCATTTCCACTAGCTTATATTGCTGCTGCAGCTGTTCATATTGTTTCAGCTCCTTAATAAGAGGCTGATTTTGTCCTCTTGGCTTAAAAAGCTTGTCTTGTTCTGCTACTAACTGCTTCTCTAACTCGGCAAGCTGCTTACCACTTTCCCAGCTCGCGTGATACAAATATTGACTTAATTCACTCTCTGTCATAACACTTGTTGCTTGTAATTCATTCAAAGTAATTGCACTCAGCTGTTGAAATAAGCGAGCATTAATACCCGATAAGTAATTACGTTCTAGATCAGCTTGCTCCACTAGCGATGAGGTCGTTATCGGGATGTATCTTTCTTGACGATCATCCTTCTCAGCGCGCGCAAGCTGCGCTTTACCTTGATGCTGTTCTCGATAACGCGTTAGCTGGTAGATTTCATCGTTATCCGTCTTAAAAACAATACTACCGCCGTGGCTTCCTCCATATACGGGTTCCAGAAAGCGACCTACTTGATTTTTTCTAGAAAATCCGAACAGCATCGTGTGGATAAATTGAAACAATGTACTTTTTCCTGCTTCATTATGTCCGTAGACAACAACCAGTGGCGCATCAAGTTGCATGGTTACATTTTGCAGCTGACCAAACCCATTAATATTCAGTTCTAATAGCTTCATAGGCTCACTCCTTGATCTTGATGGAGCAGTAGCCATTCTAATACGAATTGTTTTGCATCGGCTAGCTGAGCCTGTTGCAGCGTCTCATCTACATCCGATCCAGTTTGCCGAACATAACGATTCAATCCTTGATGGAGCAGTAATGCTTGCTTTGCCTCAACAAATAACTGCTGAACCTGCTCTGGTTGCAGTAATAACTGTTCATAATACGTTAAGAAATCTCCGATAAAGCTCTCTTCCTGACGAAGCGATGCTTCATCATATTGCATGTGCGTATGTAACTGTAATTGATAAATATATATCCATTCACCACTTGTATCACCTTCGTTCAATCCTTGAATATGCTCTAACATTTGTGCAGTATTGCCCGCTTGCTGAAGCAGCTCATGAATGTAGCCGCTACCCGTTAGCTCGATTGAAAGAAGTATGCTACTACGTGATTGCTCGACTAATAATGCTGCCGTATGCTGTTCAATAGCAGTAATAAATTGTGCTTCATTCTCAATTGATGAAATATCTAATGAAATCTGCAGCCATCTGACCGGCGCTAATGAGAGAAATTGTAGGCTTGTCTCATGCTGTTCATTGACTGTAACGAGATAACAACCTTTGTCGCCACTTTCTTTGCGATGTCGCCCTTGCGTATTACCTGGATAGACGACATAAGGGGATTGATGCAGCACTTGACGCTTATGAATATGACCTAGCGCCCAATAATTGAATTGATGCATTAATAAATCAGATAGTTGGCAAGGTGCGTATGGATCATGCTCACTAACATTCCCGACATTACCATGATATAGACCAATATGATAACCATGCTTTGGCTCGTGCGCATACTGCAGAGCTAGATTATCTAACACATGTCTAGTCGGGTAAGATATGCCGTGTATATAAGCTAGTACAGCTCCATCCGCATTCGTAGCCTCCATTGTAGAAACGGAAGCACTCGAAAATATATGGACATGATCTGGATAAGGGAATGGGATCTGCTGAGCAGCCAAATGATCATGATTGCCATGGATAATATAGATCTCAATATGATGCTGGCTTAATCGCTCATATTGCTGCAAAAGGAATAGCTGTGCTTTCAAGGAACGATCACTTTCATCGAACAAATCGCCACTTACGACGATAAATTGCACCTGCTCGGCAATCGCAGTATTAATAAGACGCTTAAATGCAAGGAAGGTCGCTTCGAGAAGCGACTCCCTCACATAGTCTGGTACAGTTGTTAATCCTTTGAACGGACTGTCGATATGCAAATCGGCCGCATGAATAAAGCGAAACGGAATTGCCATTACAGCACCACCTATTCAATATTAGTACTGAGAAACTTCGTGATACACTTTGTTAAGTTGCGCGATAACACGCTGCAGCGAATAATCTCGCTTTGCTTTATCTGATGCTGCTCTAGCAAGCAGGTATCTATAATCAGGATCAATAATGACCGTTTCTAGCGCATCAGCTAGCGCAGCATCATCCTCGACAGGCACTAATAATCCATTAACTCCATGTTCAATTTGTTCGGAGATACCACCTACATCTGACCCTATTAATGCAAGTTGGCATAGCGCTGCTTCAGCAAATACAGAGCCAAATGCCTCTGCCCGAGACGGCAGTACAAATATATCAAAGAACGGCATAAACTCTTCAGGATGAAGCATGTAGCCATAGAAAATAATATCATCGTATAATCCAAGTTCTTGGGCCATCGTTTCTAATTGTGTACGGATCGGACCGTCGCCAATGAGATGTAAGACGAACGGATGACCTCTTTCTTTTAGCTTCGCACAAGCTTTGAGCAATACATCGAGTCCTTTGGCTGGAACTAGACGACAAACGGATATTAATTGTGCTACTTCATTCTCATGAGCTATTGGACGGAAACGCTTTTCATCAAAACCATTTGGAATAATTTTAATGCTGTTCACATTATCTACATAACCGACGAGATAATTTTGAAATGCTTGCGACACGGTCAAAATCCGATCTGCTCGATCTTCCAATTCACGATATATATTTGTTAGAAATCGATGTTCAATACCATCGACCTTTATTTTCTTATTCAAAATAAGCTCACGTTCATAGCTAGAATGGAGTGTCAATATAAGCTTCGTGTCGGGAAATGCTTCTTTCATAGCAAGCGCAGCAATCGGGTGATGTGCATGAATAAGATCATACGACTTTTTGATGCGCAGCTTAACCCACCATAAATAATCACGATACGTTTGGATATATTTTTCTACGAGTGCATTCCCGAGAAACGGTGTCACGTCGAAGGTTGTAAATACGACGTCATCTGTTCCTTTATTTCTAATTCGTTTCGGTAAAGAGAATAACTCCATTTCGTATTCCAGCTGATTGAATCGCTCTTGAATATAAGGCACCATTGAGGATACTCCGCCTGGTTGCTCAGGTGGGAAAAACATTGCTTGTAAAATTTGCATAGCTACCAACTCCTTAAACTTTTCATTCCAATTATATTCATCATCCTGCAGATGAAAAGTAGCATCGGAAGCATAGGCTAATAATAATACATACATTATTTCGCCAATTTATGATATATTAGAACATATGTTTCACTTATGACATACTACTACTATACATTGAGGATATATAAATGAACAACATTTCAATTAATACGACGCTTATTGAGCTTTTTTCCATTACAACTTGCAGTATTATTATTGCGCTTATGATCGTGATGGCGATCCGAATTATGTCCAACTATCGAAATAAACTGATTTACATCATTCTAATTGTTACGCTTGCTTGTGATCTCATCCGACAGTTCATTGTTGGCTTTGATGTATGGAACGCTGAGTCTATACCGACGCACCTTTATATTATTTCGACAAGTGTACAACTAATCTCCTTTATCATCTTAAATTTTGTGCTGATGAAGATGTATGCTGTTGGAACAAATATTAAAATTGTACCAATTATTGTGCTTTTAGTAGGAGCTATTGCCGTTACGATCGTGAACTGGATCGTGGAGCCTTATTCTATCATTTATAATAATGTGAAGTACTTTGCCTTTCCGATTATGGATTTTTATATGTTCATCTTAATTATTACTATGCTTGTCGTAACTCGTCATATTCAAATGACCACGCCATATTATATTAGCCTACTAGTCATGTTCATGTACGAGCTTGCGTATCTTCTTCATATGTACGTATTTGAAATGGAGCAGCGTTGGTTATTTTACTTAATTATCTCATTACCTGTTCTCTATTATGTGTTTATCTTCTTCTTATTATTTGAATGGGTGCTTGAACGATTGCTGTCGACCTATCAATCTTCGATCGTCGATGGTCTAACAGGGTTATATATAAGGCGTTATTTCCAGAAAACATTAACACCGATGATTGCTCGCCAGCAAGTCGCTATTATTTTTTGTGATATCGATAACTTTAAGCGGCTCAATGATACACAAGGACATCAAGTGGCTGACAACGCATTACAGCAGGTCGCTTCTATCTTAAAGGAGGAAGTATCGCCCTTCGGTATTGCTGGCCGCTACGGCGGTGAAGAATTACTAGGTGGTATTGTCATTGAACGTATTAAACCGATGCAAATTGCCGAACGAATTCGCGCTAGAATCGAGCAAGAAACGATTGTCACCGTTAGTGTTGGATTCAGCACGACTAAGGAAGCCGATAATCTTTCCTTATTAATCAAACAATCCGATGAAGCGATGTATTACTCGAAAGCGACAGGAAAAAATAAGGTGTCGGCGTACAAGTCCATACCAGCAGCCGTCAAAAATAAATTGTAGGGTAGTTCAAAAAGCGGACTTTGATAACGATGCGTATGCTGACGTAGCGTACTCGGCGTCGCATCTGAAACGAACTTGGAAAGTACGGTTCGCGTGTACCAAGTACGTACACTTGCGCTTCCGCCTTTCTCAAGTAGCGTTTCACCTGCTTGGTTCTGAATGCCCGCTTTTTGAACCTTAATTATAAGCTTCGTGCTGAATTTTGATCGCTTGTGTACTCGTACCGTACACTTTGCTGGGTATTGTTACGATGCCTTTAAAGACGATGATTGGCTAACGTAGGTTATTCGACATCTATTGGAAGCTTCGTGCTGAATCTTGATCGCTCGTGTACTCGTACCGTACACGTTGCTGGGTGTTGTTACGATGTCCTTGATGATGATGAGTGGCTCCGTAGCGAACTCGACATCAAAGTTGAAACGAACCTTCATTGAAAAAATATAAAGGGCATCTAATCGACTCTACCCCGAGTCTTTAGATGCCCTTTATATTTTAGCTAGTATGAATAATACAAGTATGCTACGACTTGCTCTTGAAGGTAGTATAGCCTCTCCTGCTATATATGTAGAATACCTTCAGCCCATAGAAAACAATTTCCCTCTTGAATGACATCTTCGTCTTCAAGCCATAATGTCGCAGATCCACCACGTGAAGATAATTGTACAACTCGGAGTAATGAATGGCCTCTAAGTCGTTTATTCCAATAGGGAGCTAGCGCACAAAATGCTGATCCAGTGACTGGATCTTCATTAACTCCAATACGCGGATAGAACGTACGGCACACAATATCGTATGCTGGGTCCGTTGCACGACTAGTTACAACTAGCCCTCGCGCTTCTAAACTAGCAACCAATGACAGCTCTACTTGTAATTCACGAACATCCTGCTCATCCGCTAGCTCTACAATATAGTCCAATCGATTTTTACTAACTACTCGCGGAATTACACCTAATGCCGTAATGAGATCAGATGGCGCTGAACAAGCTACAGCGATCTCTTGCGGCAATCTCATCCTCAGAACTCCATTGCATTGGTTAATAACAAGCTCCCCACTTAATGTATGAAAGTGGATGGTTGCATCTGTTGGTACAATACCCAAATGATACAAATAGTATGCTGATGCAAGCGTAGCGTGACCGCATAAATCCACTTCAACCTGCGGCGTAAACCATCTAAGTTGAAAGTGATTACGCATTGCATCTTTATATATAAATGCTGTTTCTGACACATTCATTTCTGTAGCAATTTGCTGTAGTTGGTGATCTGTTAATTGATCTTGTTCTATGACAAGCACTGCCGCAGGGTTACCTGTGAATGCCCCATCTCCGTACGCATTAATCATCGCATATGGAATGCTCATCTCTAGCAACTCCTTATCATTACCATTATTCGATACTACGCTTCATCCTCGATCGGTATAAGAATATCAACAATTTCCTCTTCCCAATGCTGACCCTCTAGATAGTAAATCTCCAATGAGACTGCCTGATCTAGCTTCTTATAGTTATGCTCCTCCATCCATGCTTTGAGCATTTCATAGCCTTCGCCCATCCGTTGTGATGAACTACTAACTGAAGCATAACGATGCATAGGTATCGTTATCGCAACCATGCCCGGTGGCAATGGATCTTCATTGTACTGGGATTCAAAACAAGCCCAATACGTAGCATATGCCTCGTTACCAAAATACGGACAATACATCACATTTGACTGTATAACATGATTCAGTTCATGCTTTCTTGCAAGAAAATCGGTCTGCAGGCGAATCGCTTCATCCGGAAAAGATGAATATGGTCCACAATAAGGAACTCCAACTAGATGCAGCGTTGATTTATTAACAATTGAGCAAGTATCCATGTTATACTCCTCCTTAAACTTTTCATCAGCTTCCTAATATAACTTCCGAGTGGATGAAAAGTACTTCGGAAGCGTTAGCCGAACACCAATATCGATATGATAAAGCTAGTCTCGGTCAATATTGTAGCATACATCTTTCATGAAGGATAGCTATTCACTTTCTAGTCTTTTCATAAAGTCTTCCATTGCATTATAGCCTTGTTGTTTCAAGTACCAATTGTTCGCAGCTGCCTCAATTAATCCCGCAACATCCCGTCCAGGCTGTAATTGAATTTCTAAATGTGGAATTTTCACTCCCATATACTCTACAAAGGTTGGCTCGAGATCAAGATCATTATTAAGATCATTTTCTCGCCAACGCGTCAATTCAATATCAAGTGAAATTCTTGTCTCATCTTGGAATGCCTTGCGACCATATAAGCGCACAACATTGACTAATCCTACACTGCGAAGTGCCAGAAATTCTTTTGTCTTTTCATTGTGCGAACCTAACAATGTGTGTTGGCTAAGTTTTTTCAATACAATAATATCATCTGCTACAAGGCGATGCCCACGACGAATTAATGTATGGGCCGTTTCACTTTTTCCGATGCCTGATTTACCACGAATAATAATTCCAATTCCAGATACATTCATACATATGCCGTGTATCGATTGCTCTGGTGCTAATTGCTTCAACAAATAATGATCTAATTTCCCGATAAATGAAGCCGAATCATCACTTGTACGAAGCAAAGGAATGCCTTCTTCATCGCAATATTTCTTCAAATATTTCAAGCCATCTTGACCTGC
>DXHF01000071.1 GCA_019113605.1 Candidatus Paenibacillus intestinavium | reverse complement strand
CCTCCCAAACAAATAAAGCGTTTTCATTTTGTGGATGTTGTAATATGCATGTAATTAGATGTGCCTAATGTAAATTTTGTTTAAAACTTAATATTTACATTAATCATTAGTGAATACATTAATGTAAATATATAAGATGAACATTTTTTCGTCAAGATCTTTTTTATAGGAGGTAGAAAACGAATTAGCGGAGAAAGGATATATAAAATCAATTTTTAAGTTAATGAAAACATTAACTAATTAATGTTGCTGAGACATTAATCGTTGAATAATGTAGTATTGCTAACCCCAAAAATACAATAGCGGCTATATCATTTGTTACATGATGAGGTATGATGACTGATGCAAACTCTCTAATTAATTGTTAGAATGATAGAGGAGAAAAGTTATTGCTTGCGAAATAGCTATTCATGCTTAATAAGCATAGATGCGCAGCATATGAAAAGTTATAGAATTATCTATAAAGTAGAGGAAGTGCAGTATGGTTATTATCGGATGTAGTATAGTAGCGATCATTCTAGCATTGCTATGGACTCAAATGCTAATGAATAGACGTAATCAGAATAGATATCATTGTGCAGGTAGATTACACATGATTGGTCAAAGAAAATTGCATATCGATGTATCTGGTCAAAGTGAAGCACCTACTGTTGTATTTGATCATGGTAGTGAATATGGTGCTTCTTCACTTACATGGCATATGGTGGCGGAGCGGGTGGAGCATTTTTCGAGAGTCGTGACCTATGACCGTGCAGGATATGGCTTTAGTGATGGCGGTAGCTATCCAAGAACGAGTATGGATCATGTTGATGATTTGCATCAATTGTTACTCGCTGAAAACATTACAGGTCCTGTTATTATTGTAGGTCATGGTTATGGCGCGCTTAATGCACGCCTGTTCGCATATCGTTTTCCTAAGCAGGTAAGCGGCATTATTCTAGTTGATGCATTACATGAAGACGAGCATACAAATAAGTATCCTGAGCAGTATATGAAAGAACAACTGAAATTACAGAAGCGGTATAAACGCTACACACTGTTAAATTATATTGGAGTTGCTAAAGGATTACTTAGATTACAGCGTCCTTTGCATCAATTATTCAATCATTATCCGATGGCAATTCGTCAACAAATGTGGACGTTAATCGCGTTGAACAAAACAGTGAAAACAATAGCTAATGAGCAAGCTCATATCGAACAAGTATTTAACCAAGTCCGTAAAGTGAAATCTTATAAAAACATTCCTGTTACCGTTATTATTGGCGGTAAAATGGTTGATGATTCGAATGATTTGATGCAGGCAAGGTATGCTCTAGCAGCACAGATGAAAAAATTATCGGAGGAAGGTTTACTTATAATAGCACCTAATAGTGATCGACATGTGCCGACTGAGCAGCCGGAAGTAGTAGCCGATGCGATACGGCGGATGATTAATCATCTGAAGTCAGAATATGTGTAATATTTTGTGGTTAAATACAAACATTACAATCTCATGATATAATCGAGGAGAAAACTAGAAATCTCTACTAATGCTGAAATCTAGTAATTACTTCTTGAATTCGAAATGAAATGGAGTGAATCATTTGTCATTTTTTCCGAGCGCAACGATTTTCACTTTAATTTATCTAGCCTTTCTTGGCTTAGGCGTCTATTGTTTAATGCTATTTATTAAATTCGCTCGTCGAGGGATTAAAGCTTTTGATCTGTATATTGAGGAGAAAACTGGGAATCGTTTCTAACGTTAATAGATTAGCTAGTTAATGATAGCGAAATACCGGAATAATCATGTTGGATGAGGAGTTGTATACATGAATAAACTGCATTATATCGATAACTTATTACAAGAATTTGTAGATAAGGACATCGTAGGCTGTGGTTGTGTTGTTACGAAAAATGGAGAACTAATGTATGAGGGTTATTATGGTTATGCTGACCGTGAGCAAAAAGTATTGATGAATGATCGAAGCATTCATCGACTATACTCGACGACGAAAGTAATTGTATGTACAGCGGCAATGTTACTCTTTGAACGCGGTAAGTTTCTGTTGAACGATCCATTACATCTTTATCTACCTGAATTCAAAGATATGAAAGTCGTTCATACATCTCCTAACGGGAATGTAAATATACAACCTGCTCAAAATCCAATCCTCGTAAAACATATATTTGCGATGACTTCAGGGATTCCATACGAATGGGGTGAATCCAAAACACATCAGGAGCTGTCAAAGCTGACGGGCAATCTTAGCAAGCAAGGTCCTTATACATTAGAGCAACTGATTCAGGAAATTGCGAAAGCACCGTTATTATTTGAGCCGGGAACTCGCTGGGCATATGGGTATTCACATGATATTGTAGCAAGATTAGTAGAGGTTATAAGTGGGCTAACGATTGAGCAGTTTATTGGGCAGGAGCTGCTTGATCCCCTTCAGATGAATGATACTGGATATCGATTCAAAAACGATGTACAAGCTCGACTAGTACCCCTATATGAGCTAAATGCTAGCAATGAATTGGCACCTGCATGGGCTCGTGGAGATGAGAATTTCGAACCAACTGCTATTTATAACGGCGGTGGCTTAGGAATATACTCTACACCAAGAGACTATACGAAATTTGCGCAAATGCTTGCGAATGGCGGCGTATCGGGTAAGCATCAGATCATTGGCAAGAATACGATTGATCTTATTCGTAGTAATCAGCTTAATACTGCTCAATTAGCGGACTTTAACAATCCGTATACTGCTGGCTATGGGTATGGTCTAGGGGTAAGAACATTGCTTGATCCTACGGCAGCACATTTTGGCGGTTCTATCGGTGAATTTGGTTGGACAGGTATGTCAGGCACATACGCAGTAATCGATCCAGAAGAACAATTATCTATCGTCTATATGCATCAACGTATTCCTAATATGGAAGTTGAACATCATTTGCGTTTACGTAATGTAGTCTATAGTTGTCTATAAACATATTCACAAAGTACTTTTTTACTCGAAACAATTTACGGTTCATAGGAAAGAGCTTGCGAGATTTGATTAATTCACCTTCAGAATGATGGAGGTGGACTAATTAACTCGCAAGCTCTTTATTCATCTTAACATTCTAATTTCCAAGAAAACCATCAATGAATAGTTGAAGTTGGAACTCTAAAGTAATTGGATCGTTAAAGAAGAAATCTGCAGCATTAGCTTCGATAACATGACCACTACTTACAGCAGGAATGTTTTTGAAAGTATCTGTTTCTTTGAATGAATTATCAGAACCGTCATTACTTAATACGATAAAGTCACCAGCATATTGTGGAAGTACTTCTACAGATAGTGCATAGTAGCCATCAGCAAGTGCCATCTCAGCTACTTTTTCTGTCATACCAAGACCCATTTCTTGATAAAGTACTTCTGTACCACGTCCCCAGTTATTGCCGAACACAGCCATTTGTTTGGCATAGTGTTCAATAACTGTCACTGTCACATCATTACCGTGCTTAGCTTTCACATCTTGACCAGCTTGCTTGGCGCGAGCTTTGAAGTCATCGACCCAGCCTTGAGCCTCAGCCTCTTTGCCTACTAATTTACCAATTTCAACATGTTGAGATAAATAATCTAAAGCATTGTAAGTATAAGTAATTGTCGGAGCAATCTCCTTAAACTTCTCTAAATTTGCTGTAGTTGAAGAAGCAATAATTAGGTCTGGTTCAAGGTTAAGAACGCCTTCAACATCATCTTCTGATATAATTGCGACATCCTTTAGTTGATTTGTAAAGAGAGAGCTACCAACTGCCCAACTATCAACGCCAACAACAGGGACGCCTAATGCTAGTACGTTACCAACATAACCAGATGAAAGCATTACAACACGCTGCGGATTAGCAGGTACTTCAATGGGACCATTCTCAGACTGATAGGTTACCATTTGAGGTTCAGTAGAAGCGGCTTCTTGCTCACTATTATTGGCTGAATTGTTATTGCTATTAGATGTAGTAGCATTGCTAATGCTAGTGTTGCTACTCGGATTATTCGTTGTGTTATTACTCCCGCAAGCGGCGATGATAAGCATGAATACGATGAATAGTGGCATGAATACTTTTCTCAATATAATTCTCTCCTCTTTGGACAACTTCTTATAATAACTTATAGGTAAGCAGGTAGACTACTCTACTGCAAGTTATTAATTATCTTGCTAGATTTTTTTCATTAGTAAATAGATGAAGTATGGTGCACCGATAATTGCTACCATAATCCCTGCTGGTAAACTTGTCGGTTGAAACAATAATCGGCTAAGTAGATCAGCAATTAACAATAATAGACCGCCAAGCAACAAACTTACGGGCATAAATAACTGATGTCTTGGGCCAACAATCGCTTTAGCGATATGCGGAGCCATTAATCCAACAAAGGCTACACTACCAGCTACGGAAACAGCAGAAGCGGCTAATGCGACAGCTGTTAGCATTAATGTGATACGTTCTCTATTCAAAGAGATACCAAGTCCAATAGCTGCCGGTTCACTCATTGTGAGAATATTGAGTCGGTTAGCTTTGTATAACGTATACGGAATTAATAGTAATAACCACGGCAGTAACGACCATATATACGGCCAATCGGCTCCCCATATATTACCTGACATCCATTTCGTAATAAATTCAACCTTGAACGGATCTACAGCGGAGAAAATAAAAATCATAATGCCAGACAATGCCATCGAAAAGCCGACACCGATTAATATTAAGCGGATAGGCTGTAGTCCTGTGCCCCTCTCATAAGAGAACATATAGATGATGATCGCTGTAATTACTGCTCCACTGAATGCGGCAAGTGGTAGTAGAAACGTTAAGCTTAATACTTGTGTTGGAACATACAAGTAAAATAACGCTACACCAATACCAGCACCTGAATGTATGCCAATAATTCCTGGATCAGCGAGATCATTGCGCGTTACACTTTGTAAAATAGCTCCGGATAATGCGAGTGCCATGCCAGCTAGCAGCGTGACGATAATTCTAGGTAATCTTACTTCGAATAATGTAAAGCCTTCTTTAAAACTGCCATCACCCAGCAATGTAGGGAATAGACGGTCGAAGCCAAGAGCTGATGATCCTGTCCCTATGCCAACAATAAATGTAGCAAGTAGTAGTATCGTAAGGACAACCATAGTAAGACGTTGCTTTCTTGTTTGACGAGCGAGTAGCATTAGAAGCTGCGACCTCCTTTGCGAACGATAAGTAAGAAGAAAGGAAGTCCCATAATCGCCACGATGGCAGCTGCGGGCGTTTCGTATGGTGAAGTAACAATTCTACCGATTAAGTCGGCAAGCACCATAAAGGTTGAACCGATGAAGATTGACATGGGCAATATATATCGATAATCATTGCCGACAACTGCTCGCACCATATGTGGAATCATTAGTCCAATAAAGGCCATATTCCCAACAAGGGCGACGGAGGAACCAGCTAATATAACGACTACGGTGAACAAAATAATTTTCACTCTAGTTACCTTCTGGCCTAATCCAGTAGCTGCTTCTTCATCTAAACTTAATAGCGTTAATGATCTCGAATGGTAAAGTGCAATAACGATACCAATAATGATAAACGGCGTAATGATACTTATTTGTGACCATGTAGTACCAATCAAGCCACCTGAAGTCCACATCGAAACTCGCTTTGTAATCTGAAAGTGTAGTCCAATGCCTTCTGTTATTGCACTTAGGAAAGCGGTAATTGCAGCACCAGCTAATACAATCCGAAGTGGAGAGAAGCCGCCGCGCTTGGCAGAACCAATTGCCAGTACTAGCATGACGCTAATACCTGCACCGATAAAACAAACCCAAACCGTTGTAAATGTACTTATTGTAGGAAGTAGTACAATAGATACAGCGAGAGCTAGGTTAGCTCCTGCTGATAAACCTAATAAGCCAGGATCTGCTAATGGATTACGAGTTGTTCCTTGCATAATAGCACCTGCAATGGCAAGTGCTGCGCCAACGATCATCGCTGCCACGGCACGAGGAATACGAATTTCTTCAAGCATCGTTATTTTGTCATTGCTGACTGATGTAAATAGAGCATGATATACATCGTTAAGCGTAGTTTCCGCTGCTCCGAACGTGATCGCAACGAGAAATACAATAATAGTTAAACAAACGGCAATGACTAATTGCCAAGCGAAAGGTATAGCTTGCAGCCATGAACGCTTCATCATGACTTCCTATTCTCCAAGAAAACCATCAACAAAAAGTTGAAGTTGGAATTCTAAAGTAATGGGATCGTTGAAGAAGAAATCAGCAGCATTCGCCTCGATCACATGTCCATTGCTTACAGCTGGAATGTTTTTGTATGTGTCAGTATCTTTGAACGAATTGTCAGCACCATCATTACTTAATACAATAAAGTCTCCAGCATATTGGGGTAGCACTTCTACCGATAGTGCATAGTAACCGTCAGCTAACGCCATATCCGCTACTTTCTGTGTCATGCCAAGACCCATTTCCTGATAGAGGATTTCCGTGCCACGTCCCCAGTTGTTGCCGAACACATACATTTGTTTTGCAAAGTTTTCAATGACAGTAACAGTTACACTGTCACCGTGTTTCGCTTTAATATCGTCACCTACTTGTTTGGCACGAGCCTTAAAGTCATCTACCCAAGCTTGAGCTTCAATCTCTTTACCAACTAATTTACCGATTTCAATATGTTGAGATAAGTAATCTAGAGCACCGTAAGTATAAGTAATCGTTGGAGCGATCTCTTTGAATTTATCAAGGTTAGCAGTCGTTGGAGCAGCAATAATCAAATCTGGTTCAAGATTAAGGACACCTTCAATATCATCCTCTGAAATAATGGCTACATCTTTTAATTTGTCAGCATAGTTAGAGTTACCAGCTGCCCACTCATCTACGCCAACTACAGGAACTTCTAGTGCTAGAAGGCTACCGGCGTTGAAAGAAGCAAGTACAACGACACGTTGTGGATTAGCTGGTACTTGAATAGGACCATTCTCAGATTGATAGGTTACAAGTTGAGGCTCAGTAGTCGTTGGTTGTTCTTGCTGACTATTATTCACAGCAGCATTGCTAGCTATGCTATTACTAGTGTTCGTTGTATTATTGTTAGCGTTATTAGTTGTGTTATTACCGCAAGCAGCGATTATAAGCATGAATACGATGAATAATGGCATAAATATTTTTCTCAATTTAATAATCTCCTTTTTGTATAACCTCTTTTAATAAAGGTCCAAAACTTTCAATAAAGGTTCAAAAAGCGGGCTTTCAGAACCGAGACGAGGGAGCGCTACTTGAGGAAGGAGGAAACGTAAATGTACGTTATTGGTACATGCGTACCGGACTTCCCAAGTTCGCTTCCTATTCGATGCCGATTAGGCTACACCGCATTACTTCGTTATCAAAGTCTGCTTTTTGAACTTCCTCATTTAAGTAGCTCATAGGTAATGCAGATTGGTTTGCCTGTCCTCGGATCCTCGCCGATCTCAGCATCGATATGATAGACTTCCTTCAAAACCTCATGTGTAATAACTTCTTGTGCACTGCCACGCTTCACGATATGACCATCTCGCATAGCAATCACATAATCAGCGAAACGAGCAGCATGATTTAAATCATGTAGAACCATAATGATCGTTCGCTGCTGATTGATATTAAGCTGTTGCAACAGTTCAAGCACTTCAAGCTGATGAGCCATATCAAGATAAGTAGTTGGTTCATCAAGGAAAATCATATCTGTCTCTTGCGCTAATGCCATTGCGATCCAAACACGTTGACGCTGACCACCTGATAAGGCATCGACGCTACGATGTTTATAATCCTTCGTGCCTGTTACCTCGAGTGCCCAATCAATCACATCATAATCCTGTTTTGAAAGTCGACCAAAGCCCGATTGATAAGGGAATCTTCCGTAAGAAACAAGCTCACCTACTGTTAGACCGGAGGAATGCTCTTGTGTTTGTGGGAGGATGGCAAGCTTCTTCGCTAATATTTTTGTATGCTCTGAAGCGATTGTTTTTCCATCTAACACAATTTGACCAGACTTATGCGCAATAATTCTTGTCATTGCTTTAAGCAATGTAGATTTTCCGCAGCCATTAGAGCCAATAATAGCTGTAACTTTCTGATCAGGTATTTCCACAGAAAGCTGATCAATAATAGTATGTTCCCCGTATGCGACAGTAAGTTCTTTGGTAAGCAGGCGAACCATTATATTCCCCCTTATGAAGATAATTTGTGAGAAATTAGAAAATCAACAAAAAACTAATTGATAACGATTATCATTTTCGTTATAATAATATAGAATTATAGTTGATCTTGTCAATGATAAATTTTAGATACGAATATAAACTACTTAAATAAGGAGCTAAATAATGAACAATCTAGAACTATACGATATAACGATAATTGGTGGAGGTCCCTCAGGATTGTATTCTGCTTTTTACAGTGGTTTACGTGAAATGAAGACGAAAATTATTGATTTCCAACCTGAGCTTGGCGGTAAGCTGCATGTATACCCTGAGAAATTAATATGGGATGTTGGAGGGATGCCGCCGATTCCGTGTGCGCAGTTAATTGAGCAATTAACGAAGCAAGCGATGGTGTTCAATCCGGAAATTGTGCTGGATACGAAGGTTGAGCGTATCGAAAAGGTAGACGATCAATTTATTATCCACACATCTACGGGAACGAAGCATTATTCCAAAACCGTATTTATCGCTACTGGGAGTGGGATCTTAAAACCACAAAAATTAGAAATAGAAGGTGCAGAGCGTTTTGAAATTAGTAATTTACATTACACGATCAAATCATTCAAACCTTTCCATAATAAAACGGTAATGATCTCAGGTGGTGGAAACGCTGCTCTAGATTGGGCAAATGAATTAGTAGGCGTAGCTGGCCAAGTGATACTGACGTATCGTAAAGATCAGATGAAGGGGCATGAAGCTCATGTTACGAAGCTGATGGAAAGTAATGTGCAATGCTGCTTCAATACGACCATTACCAAACTGATAGCAAATGATCAGAAGTCAGCGATTGAGAGAGTGGAGTTAACGAATGCTGATACGGGAGAAAAACAGATTGTAGAAGTCGATGAAGTAGTTATTAGTCATGGCTACGAGCAGGATGTTTCGTTAATGGAGAATAGTCCGCTTCAATTAGCTATGAAGGATAATTACTACATAGCAGGTAATTCGCATTGTGAAACCTCGGTTGCTGGAGTATATGCGGTAGGAGATATTGTAGCCTATGATGGCAAGCTTAATCTCATTGCAGGTACATTCCAAGATGCGGCTAATGCGGTGAATAAAGCGAAAAGCTATATCGTGCCTGATGCTAAGACTAATGGTATGGTTTCATCTCATAATGAGCTGTTCAAGGAACGAAATAGAGAGATTGTTCAACATATGCTAGTGAGATAGGGGATAATCAATCTTCGAACCTACATCGATAGGAGCACTGTACTGTTCATGCAGCGATAGTAATAAGATAAGTAATGAAAGAAAGATAGAAAGAAAGGGCATCACGAAGGTCATTGTTAACGACCTCAGTGATGCCCTTTATGACAGTATTTATCTGGTAGTTGTAGCATTTAACTATTCAGTAACTGTCTTTCTCGATATTGAGTAGGTGAGTATTGCATCGTCTTCTTGAACATTTTGGAGAATAGAAGAGGGTCTTCGTATCCAACAGAGCGGGAAATATCACCGATCGTGAGCTGTACATTACTTAACAATTCACAAGCTTTTCGCATCCGGAAAGCAATGAGATAGTCCTGTAAACTACTATTCATAACCTCTTTAAATAACGAACTTAGGTAGCTACGTTGCAAGCCGATGAAGCTAGCAATAGATTGGACAGTAATTTTATTAGCATAATTCATTTCAATAAAATGAACGACTTGGACAATGTAATGTTCTTTGCTACTTTCTCGAAGCTTATTGGCAAGCTGTGAACCACGACATTCTACTAGGACCGATAGCCATAAATAAAGCAAACCCGTCAGCTTCAATTCACGACCAGCTACTGCATGCTTAGACTCCATCATTTGATCAATACTGCCATTGAAAAAATTAACTTTATCACAATCATATATTGGTGCTTCATCTGATAGTTCAGCCTGCCTCAATAAGGTTTGAGCCTTTATACCATGGAATCCGATCCAACAATATTTCCAAGGGTTATCCTGGTCTGCCTGATAAAATGTAATCGTTCCAGGACTTACTAGAAATCCTTGTCCAGCATGTAGATGATATCTTTTTCCCTTAACCTCGAATATTCCTTTGCCTTCAAGGATGTAGTGAAATTTATAATACTCGCGCATGGCAGGACCGAAGGAGTGACCAGGCGTACATTGTTCACGACCATATTGAATTAAGTACAGATCGAGCTGATGAAGATGCTGTGGTAGAAATTCGATCATCGTGCGATAGCGTCGATACGAGCAAGCTCTTCACTTGTAAATTCAAGATTTTGCAGTGCCGCAACATTTTCCTCAATTTGACTAACTCGACTTGCACCGATAAGTGCAGAAGTTACTTTACCACCTCGCAGCACCCATGCTAATGCCATTTGCGCTAAGCTTTGTCCACGCTCAGCAGCAATCTCATTCAATTGTATAGCAATATTTACTTTCTTTTCTGAAATACTATCCTCATTCAAGAAGACGGAATGGCCAGCTGCACGGGAATCGTCAGGGATACCATTCAAATATTTATTCGTAAGTACACCTTGCGCTAGTGGTACAAAAGCGATTGAACCAATACCTTCTTCTGCTAATACATCCTGTAAACCGCCTTCAATCCAGCGGTCGATAATAGAATAGCTCGGCTGATGAATTAAGCATGGTGTACCTAATTCTTTCAACACTTTTGAAGCAACGGCGGTTTGCTCAGCATTGTAGTTAGATAGACCAACGTATAATGCTTTTCCTTGACGAACAAGTAGATCGAGCGCTGTCATCGTTTCTTCAATTGGTGTATTTGGATCTGGACGGTGATGATAGTAAATATCGACATAATCTAGTCCTAGACGCTTCAAGCTTTGATCTAAGCTCGCAACCATATACTTCTTAGATCCGAAGTTACCGTATGGACCTGCCCACATGTCATAACCTGCTTTTGTAGAGATAATAAGCTCATCACGATAGGGAGCCATATCCAGCTTAAGCATTTTTCCGAAGTTCTCTTCAGCAGAACCAGCTGGAGGTCCGTAGTTGTTCGCAATATCAAAATGTGTAATGCCAAGATCGAAGGCGCGACGAACCATAGCTCGTCCGTTCTCGAAAACATCTTTGCCGCCGAAATTATGCCAAAGCCCTAAAGAAATTGCCGGTAAAAGCAAGCCGCTATTACCGGAACGATTGTATTTCATATCTTCATAACGCTGTTCATTAGCTATATAAGTCATCATAATTCCTCCTCAAAACTTTTTGTGAGTCGCTTGCGAACAAAAAGTACTATCATAATAAATAAGTATAGACTACCCATTTATTATGAGCAATTTACAAGAAAAAGCATATAGTTAAACGTCTTATTGATATGGCATAATGCACGATTGTTTTACGCGGGAATATTAATACCATAATCTAAAAATTGATTAAATTTACGGATTGGGTGTATCATTGAGGGTGTGAAAAATTATACTACTTGATTGTTAAAAGTTTTGGAACAACGAAAGGAGCTCATTATGAGTCAGTTACTAAGCGTAAAACGTGACAATATACCTCAGTTATCTATTGTTCGCGCGCTAGCGATTTTAGGAGTACTAAGTATTCATTCTACCTCCGTAGCAGTAAGTACAGGAATGATAGATTCTAATTGGTTTTTTCTATATAATTTTGCGAACATCTTTTTGAAGTTTGGGACTACGACGTTTATCTTTTTAAGTAGTTTTGTTTTGTTCTACAATTACTATAATAGACCCTTTACCGCAAAACTAGTTACGAGTTTCTATCAGAAGAGATTAATATATATTATTATTCCTTATATATCCTTTTCTCTTTTTTATTTTGGATTGAAGCTTTATTTATATCCGGGAAGCTACCCACTCATTCTCGGAGATGGTTTCTCATTCGGAGAAATGATGCTTGCTTTAGGTGATCGTCTGATGCATGGAACCGCACATACGCATCTATATTTCGTCTATATAAGTATTCAGTTTTATTTGTTATTTCCGTTGTTTTTATGGTTTTTCAAAAAGTATCCAAAGCTCACTCATTGGTTATTGCTTATCGGAATCATCGTGCAATGGGGCTTTTTCCTAGTAAATAAATACGGCTTGGAAACACCTGTTACAGCGCGCGGCAGCTGGTCGCTAAGTTATTTTACCTATTATTTCTTAGGTGCATACTTAGGGATTTATTATGACAAATGGAAACAGTGGATCATTATTGCCAAAGAAAATGTAACGAAAAAACGAGTGATAGGCTGGATTGTATTTGCACTAATCTGGTTAAGCTCAGGTCTAGGGCATGTTTATATGTGGTATGAAACTAGATTGAAGCTTGATAGCTATAATTCAACATTGTTTGATCTCGTGTGGAACATTCATACATTAACAACAGCAATTATTTTGATGCAAATAGCTTTCATTATTTATAGAAAATCAGCAAAATCGATAGTAAATGTATTAACACGATTAGGTGAAGTATCGTTTGGCGTATACTTGTTCCATCCATTCTTATTGCTGATCTATCGTGCATATCCACCGCAAACTGGGACGAGCATCATTCATCACGCATGGTATGTTGGTGGCTTCCTATTTGCGCTGATTGGTTCTTGGATTGTTGTGGAAATCGTTGTACGCTTTATTCCGCAAAGCTGGGTTATCTTTGGCAGTATTAAGAAAAAGAAAGCATTAAAACCGGAATCGCGCGAAAATACGCGTAATATTCAAATGTAGTTTGTCCAATTGTGAATCACTCATACAATGTCACACGAATAAGCCGTTTCCATACTTTCCCTTCTATATGAAGAGTGAGGTGGGTGCGGCTTTTGTATTGTTATAACAGTCGATCCGAGAAGCGTTACTGTGCTATCGCTTCGACAAGCTAAATTCTATAATGCTCTAGTTGTTCTTCTCACCCAATTGCAGCGTATTTACCGATTGGTAATCTATGCAGGCTCATAAACCATACAAAAAACTTCTTTCATAGGTTGACCAGTGCGCGACGGTAATTCATATTGATCTGAAATATTAAAACCGGCTCGCAAGTAGCATGCAATCGCCCGTTTGTTCCAAGTTTCAACCTCTAGATCTATTTCGTAATTAGGATAGCTTAAGAGTGCTTCATCTATTGCCCAATGGATAGCTTGTCCTCCGATCCCATTTCCACAAAAAGCTGGCGCGAGAAAGAGTGATATTCTTACGGTTTCCAGCAACGTAAACAATTGCACAAAGCCAATTAATGTTTCGTTACCATCGATTATGCTACGATATTGCGAACTACGAATGTCATGATCTCCGAACTCAATTTCTAGCTTTTGAACAATGTCCCATGCCGGCCAATTGTATGTATCATATGGTGCAGCATATCGCCATTCGCAAATCTTCATAGCGTGAGTTTCAGACATAGTAATTAGTGAATATGTTGGAATGATAGCTATCATTATTCAATGCTCCAATCGTATTGGGGGTGATTTCCAGTTAAAATTTTTCATTATTTACTATTATAAAGTAAGAGTCTATAGTTATAGGAGACCATAACTCTTATCAAGTTGAACAATAGAATATTGTAATTATTAAATAGATGAAATGTGCAGTGCCAAAAAATCATGATGACAAAAGAGGAGTAATAACTTACATGATTGATAGATTACAGAAGCTTCCCTTATTTCAGCAAATGAGTGAAGAGGAACTACAGCAGCTATTACCTTACATATCAAGTGAGTTTTTTCAGCAGGATATAACGATTATACAACAAGGGCATGTCGGAGCAAAACTGTACATCATTGAAGCAGGGACGGTAGATATATCGTTGGAGCAACCGAGCCTTATTCATATTGCAACACTTACTGCTGGAGACTTTTTTGGTGAAATGTCATGTCTTACAGGAGATCCGATTAGCGCGAAAGTGATGGCTATATCAGATGTACAAGCTTTTGCATTAAGTAGAGATGGTATGTTAAGTCTAATGAATAGTAGCGCAGTGTTTCGTCAGCATATGATCGAGGCAATGGTTAAACGAATTCAGCAATCAAATGTAAGGGTAAGTGAAGAATACTCGAAAAGTTTATATTTACTGAAGCGTAATGAACTAGATGACCGAGATCGTTACGGTGAATTGGTCGGTAACAGTGATCATATGGTGAAAATTCGCTCATTAATTAAGAGATATAGCGATGAAGCAGGGATTATCGTTATTACTGGTGAGGCTGGCGTAGGCAAGCGGCATGTAGCGAAGCGGCTACATTATACATCCAGCCGCCAATCAGAACCGATGATTGTTGTAGATGCCTCTCAGTTCCAATGGAGTGAATGGGATTCGCTCGTAGCAGCAAGTCAAAGAGGGACATTATTGCTCGAACATATCGAACAATTAGATCAAGCGACGATTCAACAATTAGTTGAGCGAAGCGGACAAATGCATCTGATTATGACTTGCTGTGAAGACGAAGTGTTGGTAGGCTGCCATATGATAGCGATTAAGCCATTACGTGAACGAGCGGAAGATATACCGCTTTTGGCAAAGCATTATTTGCAGAAGACACAACACACAGCAACGGATGAACAGTCGTCAGAGTCGATATCGGAAGAGGCACTGCGAATGCTGGCACTTTTCCCGTATTTAACACAAAATATAGCAGAGCTGATTACAATTGTGGAAGCGGCCTATATTTTAAGTGAAGGTCGAACGATTCAAAGCTCACATCTGAAATTCAATCGTTCGCGAAAGCAAGGCACAAGACCGACCGTCGGCTTAGCGCTTGGCAGTGGGGCATTGCGCGGTATGTCACATATCGGGGTGATTCGCTCGTTGCAGCAGGCAGAAATTCCGATTGATATGATTGCGGGAACAAGTGCAGGTTCATTAGTAGGTGGAGCTTTTGCTGCTGGAATGACGGTCAATGAATTGGAAAAAGCTGTGACGAAGCTGAAATGGAACAATATCGTTAGTCCCACGTTCCCCAAAAAATCAATTGTACATAATGATCCATTAGTAGGTTTTATTGAAAGCTACCTAGGCAATATGCAAATCGAGCAATTGTCGATACCCTTTGCCGCAGTTGCATCGGATTCTAATACAGGTGAGGCACATATTATGCGTAAAGGTTCGTTAGCGAGAGCGATCGCAGCAAGTACAGCTATTCCAGCAGTCATGCGGCCTGTGCAATATGAAGGGAAAACACTTGTAGATGGTGCCCTTGTGCATCCCGTTCCTGCGGCATTAACAAGAAGTATGGGCGCTGATATTGTCATTGCGGTCGATGTATGCTCGCAAGACTTTACAAAAGGACCGCCTACGAATTTTGTGAAATCCTTGCTCAATACGATCGATATTATGAGTGCGAAGATAGTGAAGGAAGAACTTCAAATGGCTGATGTAGTCATTCGACCTGAATTAGATCATATCCAAAATGGCTTCAAAGACTTCAAACAATATATTGAAGCAGGCGAGCGGATAACGGGGGATTATACAGAACTTATCAAGCAAAAATTACAGCTACTCTTGTAGAGTAGTTCAAACCTTTATTGGAATAACATAAGCTTTCGATGTATACGAAACGAGCGGACCGTACAGACCTTATTTCTGCGATTTTAGCTTATATCAAATTTTCGCGGACTCAGAAGACCTTATTCGCCTATTCGTTAGCGAATTCCCGTCATAATCGAGCAATAGCGCATCGTAAGTCCGCTTACATCTCAAAGTGTTTATAATAAGCAAATTAGCGTACTGTATGTCCGCTCGCTCACGTAATTAAGAAGGGGTTGTCCAGCAGTCAGTTTTCACCGACTTTCTGGGCACCCCCTTTTATTTCTGCAAAATATAGCGACAACTACAACACTTGCTCAAGAAAACGGATTGCACGATCACTTTGTGGCTTGGTGAAAAATTGTTCAGGAGTAGCTTTTTCAATTAGCATACCTTGATCTAGGAAGTAGATCGTATCAGCAGCTTCACGCGCAAATTTCATCTCATGCGTCACGATTAGCATAGTCATGCCGCTGTCTGCTAAGTCTTTAATAACATTAAGTACTTCTTTGACCATTTCTGGGTCCAGTGCCGAGGTAGGTTCGTCGAGTAGCATAATTTCAGGCTCCATTGCTAGCGAACGAGCAATAGCTACACGTTGCTTCTGACCACCAGACAGCTTAGAAGGGTAGCTATCCGCTTTATCAGACAAGCCTACTTTGGCAAGCAGCTCCATTGCTTTTGCTTGAGCAGCTACTAGTGATATGCCTTTCACTTGCATTGGTGCAAACGTAATGTTTTGCAGTACCGTCATATGCGGGAAGAGGTGAAAATGCTGGAATACCATCCCGATATTTTGTCTAATTGCAGCTACATTAGCTTTCGGAGCAGTTAGTTCATCTCCAGAAATGGTAATAACGCCACTAGTAGGAACCTCTAATAAGTTAAGACAACGCAGAAAAGTTGATTTACCTGATCCCGACGGACCGATAACAGCAACTACTTCGCCCTTTGCAATCGAGGTTGTAATTCCGTTTAGTACTTTATTTTTACCGAAAGATTTGGTTAAATTGTCTACATTAATCACTACGACGTAATCTCCTTTCAAGCATACGAGCTAGCGAAGTCAATATAAGGACTAGCACATAGTAGATTGCTGCAACGAGCAATAATGCTTCGAATGAGCGGAATGTAGTAGCACGAACAAAATCAGCACGACGCAACAGATCGGCAACACCAATGACTGATACGAGCGATGATTCTTTAATTAGTGCAACACATTCATTCACCAGTGCTGGCAATATATTACGCAGCGCTTGTGGGAAAATAATCGAGATCATCATTTTACGATAAGGAATACCAAGCGCAATCGCTGCTTCGCGTTGCCCTTTATCAACGGCCATAATTCCTGCACGAATCGTCTCTGATAGATAAGCTGCGGAGTTTAATCCGAATGCAAGACCTGCTGCCATTAATGGTGGGATAACAAACCCGGTTAGCTGAGGCGTTGCATAATAGATTAGTAATAATTGGACAAGCAGTGGTGTACCCCGGAAAATCGATGTATAGGCAGTGGCAAACCACTCCAAGGGCTTAATACCTGAAATTTTGAAAAGTGATAGTATACTACCAAGGATAAGTCCAAGGACAGCAGACACTAGCGTGAACAATAATGTAACGCCGACACCTTTCACAATATAAGGAACATAGCCTTGTAATGTACTAAAGTCGATAAGTTTATCATTACGAGCTGACTTTGCATCAGCGTCTGGGAACCATTTCAATAGTAGCTCATCAAGCTTACCGCTTTCTTGCATTTGCGCAATAACAGTGTTGAACTCAGCAACATACGGTGATCCCTTTGGAAATGCTATTGCATAGCCGTTTTCGTTGTTATCAGCAGGCAGGAAGTTCATTACTAGCTTTGCATTCGCATTCGTCATTTCAACAGCTACCGCATCTTCTACGATTGCAGCATCAATACGATTAGAATTGAGTTCTTGGATTAGATCTGGAACTTTGTTCAGCTTACGAACTTCGGCTGCATCTTCTATGCTGTTAGAGATAGCTTCTTGAACCGAACCAAGCTGCGCCCCGATAATTTTTCCATTTAATGATTCAATGGACTCAAAGATATTATCTTCTTTGGAGACGATTGTATTCCGTGCGAAGTAGTATGGGTCAGAGAAATCAACATTTTGCTTTCTTTCCTCCGTTGCCGACATACCGGACATAATAAAGTCAACTCGTCCTGATTGCATCGCAGCAATTAGTCCAGAAAAGTCCGTACTAGCAATTTTCAGTTCATAGCCAAGCTCGTTCAAAATAAATTTGGCTATATCGATATCTAATCCGATGATTTCACCGTTATTTTGGGCATCAACGCTTTCATAAGGGGGGAAATCTGGTGATGTACCCATAACTAATACTTTTTTCGGTTGCGAATTAACTTCTTCAGCAAATGCAGTAAATGCTGGCCCGAAAGAAACGATGAGAAGCACCATAGTTAGTAATGATACATATAATGTGTGTAGCTTATGCTTGTTCATATTGTCCTCTCTTTTCATGAATTTCAATTATACAATTATAGAAGGATTAGATAGCGATGTAAATGACTAAATAATTTAGAAGGGATGATAGCAATGCAGCAACATAATGTTGTGACAAGATTATCCTTAATTATAGTTATCGCTACGATAGCTGTATATTTTCTCCATCATCAAGTTCAAATTCATGGTGCTCCGTATCATATACTTACAGATCAACGAGTTACATTAATATTAGTGCTGCTTCCTGCCATGTTTTATATTATGACATGGCTGTTATCGAGATGGAATGCTGAAAGTAATGGAATATCATGGCTCAATATGTTGACGTTGACGTTTTCTAGTATCGGCATGATTGCAGCAGGCAATGGAATGATTGAATACCATTTTTCTATATTTATGGTGCTGGCGATAATTAGCTACTACGAAAATATTAAAATAATAGCTGCGATGACCATACTATTCACGATTCAGCATATACTTGGTTTCTTTGTCTTTACTTTGTATGTATTCGGAGTTCCAGCAGGGGAATACAGCTTATCGATGGTAGCCTATCATGCGATTTTCCTCGTTGCGACATCTGGGGCATTAAGTTGGCAAATTTATCACAAACGTCAATTAAGGCTCCAACTAGACGAGACAGTGAAGGAGCAAGCTCAGCTACAAACTATAATGAAGCAAATGCTTGTTAGCTCGGATCAATTATTGGAAGCATCTGTTCAGCTACAGACACTTTATGATAATACGCAAACTGAGCTAGAACAAATTGTACCGAAAGTGCAAAGCATCTCATATGATGCCGAGGCGAATAGTCAATTTTCTTCTAATACATCCGCAGCAGTATCTAATATTTCAACAGGGCTTAAAGAGATTTCGAATGCTAACATTGTAGTCGTTCAGCTGGCAACTAATATGTCGCACAAAGCTAGTCAAGGTCAACAAATGATGAATACAATTTTAGTGCAAATGGATCGGCTAAATGATGTTTCAACAACATCATCATACACAATTAGCCGCTTGAACGAAAGATCGGGTACGGTGCAACAGATTGCGACAACGATTAAAGCAATTGCGAAGCAAACTCGATTGCTTGCCATTAATGCCTCGATCGAAGCGGCACGGGTGGGTGTGCATGGTAAAGGGTTTGCGGTTGTAGCTAATGAGGTAGGTAAGCTGGCAGATCAAAGCAGCGAAGCTGCCAGTCATATTAGCAGCTTGGTTAGCGGGATTGAGGATGAAACGAATCGATCCGTCGAAGCGATGCAATTAGTTGTCGATGAGGTAACGGAAGGGATCGATCGTATTGCCATAATGGGTCAATTACTACAGGAGATAATAACATTAATCGATGAGTCGGTGGAAAAATTTCAACTGGCTTCACAAGCTACAGAGCAAGTAGCAGCTAGTACGATGCAAGCCTCTACCTCGCTTATCGAAATGAGTAATTTCACACTGGAAATTCAAGAAAAAACGAAAGTGGTTGCAGCTGCCACTAATCGTCAATATGAGTCCAATAGTCGTCTAGCTCCTTTAATTAGAAAGTTAACGGAAATAAGCTATCGTTTGAAAAAGTGAAGCAGGCGTAATAAAATCAGTTCTCCACTCTTTATAAAGAGTGGAGAACTGATTTTATGTTGCGAATGGATATCGGTTGCAAAAAGTTGATATTTTAATGAAACAATTGATATAATTTGCTTAGCGAATAAATTTTAGAACTAAAAGAAGTTAATATCGTTAAATGTGTGGTCGAGTGTATCTACATAAGGAAAGAAGGAGTGTTTAATTGCTGAAGTTGTTTCGATTTTTAAAACCGTATACGTTTACAATTATTTGTATTTTTATATTGATTCTAATGCAGGCATTATCTGATTTGTATTTGCCTACATTGATGTCAGATATTGTGGACCGAGGTATCAATAAAGGTGATATCAATTATATTTGGAGCATGGGTGGAGTGATGCTGCTCGTTTCCATTGGAGGTACAATTGTAGCTATATTTGCTAGCTTCTTTGCCTCCAAAGTTTCATCGATGTTCGGGAAAATTGTACGGAAAAAGGTATTTACTAAAGTTGAAGGGTTCTCATTGCAAGAATTTGATCAAGTAGGTACGGCATCGCTTATTACACGTACAACTAACGACATTAATCAAGTTCAGCAAGTATTATTAATGATGTTAAGAATGATGGTTATGGCACCGATGATGTGTATCGGCGGTCTTATTATGGCGTTTTCTAAGGACAGTCAGCTTTCATTGGTACTATTAGTATCCATACCTGTATTAGTAGCTGCTATTTTGCTTATTATTCGTAAAGGTATGCCGTACTTCAAAATTATGCAGAAGAAACTGGATCGAATTAATTTGGTGCTTCGTGAAGGGTTAACAGGAATTCGTGTTATCCGCGCATTTAACCGTACGGGCTATGAGCAAACACGATTTACAGATTCTAATGCCGATCTGATGAATACGGCTGTGAAAGTAAATCAAATTATGGCATTTATGATGCCGTTAATGATGCTTATTATGAACTTATCGACGATTGGTATTGTATGGTTCGGTAGTCAACGAATTGATATGGGAGAAATGCTGGTAGGTGACTTGATGGCGTTCATCCAATATGCGATGCAAATTATGTTTTCACTTGTCATGATGTCGATGATGATTGTGATGCTGCCTCGTGCACAAGTTTCGGCGTCTCGTATTAATGAAGTATTAGATATAGAGCCAACGATTACAGATCAAAATGCCCAAGCAGTGAAAACTAATCAAGTATTAGGTACAGTTAGCTTCAATAATGTTTCATTTACATATCCGGGGGCTGAAAAACCAGCTATTTCGAATATTAATTTTGAATGCAGACCTGGAGAAGTAACGGCAATTATAGGTGGGACGGGTTCAGGTAAGTCGACGATTATTAACCTTATTGAGCGTTTCTTTGATTGTAATGAAGGCTCGATTGACTTCTCAGGCGTTAACGTGAAAAATTGGTCGATTGAACAATTAAGAGGAAATATTTCACTGGTACCGCAAAAAACGACTATTTTTAGTGGGACGATTGCTGAAAATATTCGTCAAGGAAAGCAAGATGCTACAGATGAGGAACTTCGCGAAGCGGCAATGATTGCTCAAGCGATTGGCTTTATTGAGAAAATGGAGCAAGGCTTTGATACGGTATTAGCTCAAGGCGGGACGAATATATCGGGTGGACAGAAGCAACGTCTATCCATTGCTCGTGCACTTGTTCGACGTCCTAGTCTATATCTGTTCGACGACAGCTTCTCAGCGTTAGATTATAAGACAGACTCAACACTTAGAGATGCGCTCAAGGATCAAGTATCTGATGCAGCAATGATCATCGTTGCACAACGTATTAGTACGGTTATGA
>DXHF01000006.1 GCA_019113605.1 Candidatus Paenibacillus intestinavium | reverse complement strand
ATCATCACATTATTTTTGTTGTTGGCAGGATGTTCTGCTGAGCCAGAAGCTCCTAACTATGATATTCTTACTGGAATGACTCAATCTACTAAGATTGAGTCGATTAAAACGCTCGACGATGTAATCCAAGCATCTGACTTTATTGTTCTAGGTACATTAACAAAAATAGAGAGCTTTAAAACAGGTGAGATTCTCTATTCCATTCAAATAGAGCAACAATTAAAGGGACATAGCGATATAGAGGGGCAGGTTATTGATGTAGCCTCTCAAGTTAAGTTATCAAATGAAAACGAGAAGTATCTACTGTTTCTTGACTATATTGATTCCGAGAGATTTCAATCTCCAATTTATACATCGATTATTCACTCAAATCCTATTATAACGGATACCTTTACAGAAGGTGCTTTCAAGGAAAAATCAGTTACGAAAATTATAAAACTTGTATCTGAATCAGCTCAAATTAATAGTTATACCTCCTATCCACGAGTAATTATTGAGGAAGCTAGTAGTTTAGAAGTGCTATATACTTTGTCAGATTATATCGTTCACATTAAACCGAAAAGTAGTATAAATGAAAATTCAAGAGTTAAGCTAGTTTTGTTCGATCTTATTCAGAAGTATAAGGGCGATGAGAACATTATGGATAGACAGTATGTGATTTTGCCAAGTGAAATCGAATTAGATCAAGAATACATCGTGTTTTTCAATAGTATTGAAGAAGAGGGCTCTGATGTTCCTACGTTGAAGCTAAGTACGAGAGTTGGAAGTATCATTGCCAAAAATAATGAAGATCAATGGAATACAGTAATAGAGATGTTGAGAGTAGTGAAATAAATTAGTAGTTGGCTTTATCGAAAAGATGTTTGTCATCAGCAAATCGAGGAATTATGAAAGAAGTCTTCAACCATCATTAATGGTTGAAGACTTCTTAACGTTGAGGGGGAACTTAGACGGGATATTTCCTTATTTATAATATACTTTATCCATATTATATCTCGCTCTGCGACGATTGATTATGAATGTCTCATAAATTTCACGTTCAACAGCGTCTTCGACTAAGCAAACCTCAATTTTGAACACCTCGTCGCGATGAGCTTTCATAACAGAGACTGAATCTTCGAAATGCTTCTTGATACGCGGACGCAGCTTGCGTGCTTTGCCTACGAACAATAGCTCATTCTGCTCATTGTAGAACATGAAAATCCCGCCTAGTTCGCGCGAAATAAGGTGAAAATCAGTAAACCCGTAAATATTGCTAAGCTCTGAATTTTCTTGTTTCGTAATGGTAACATCGGGCGTTGGTACAGTAATCTCAATCAAGCGTATTCACTTCCTCTTTTGGTATACTTAAAATCGTATCATAAATCGGACAAGAATACATCCAATAATATATTTAAGACGGCAGAAATGCCGTCTTCTTGCCGTTCATAGATTGCAATATGGTTGAAAGTATAGGCATAAATTAACACTGGAATGGTAAACCTAATGCATACGAATGTAACCATTAGGGGGATTAATATAACTATGAGTAAAAAAATGACGCTGTTCATACTAACCATTTCTCTATTGATCATGACAACAAGCTGTTCCACCCAACAAAACAATGCTAAAGAACAAGATCTCCTACAAGTAAAATCAATGAAAAGCGAACAGAAGAAAAAAGTTATCTATTTACTTGTCGATTCTTTAATGGCTCAATCCATAGATACAGGAATTGAGCAAGATATACTTCCCACCATGAAATATTTAATTGAACATTGGTCAATATTATAAGAATATGGTCAGTTCTTTCCCCACGATGTCCGTTACCATTGATAGCTCACTTTTTACAGGGTCGTACCCAGACGAACATCGTGTTCCTGGATTAACATGGTATTCTACAATAGAAAAAAGACTTATTAATTACGGAACTGGGCCTATCGAGTCTATGAGGCTTGGAGTAGACTCCGTATTAGAAAACATCCTGCTTAATTTAAACGGTGCTCACTTAAACCGTCAGTTACCAACTATTCATGAGGATTTACATGCATTAGGCTTGAAATCAAGCAGCATTAACGGTTTAATATATCGCGGTAATATTGATCATACTTTAACGATACCTCCACTTGTTGACATTACCACTTCCTTGCCAAGATCATTGACAGTACAAGGACCCGATTACTTAACTTTAGGTGCGTTATCCGATCCACTAAAAGATAAAGAACTCCTCCCTGATGGGATAACAGATCGTATAGGATTAAACAATGAATTTTCCATATTAAATATTAATTATTTAATAAGAGAAAAAAAATTGCCTGATTTCTTCTTTGTTTATTTACCAGATTTAGATCAAAAGCTTCATAAAAATGGTCCAGCCGATCTGGGAGGACTGAAAGAGCTAGATCGACAAATCGCCTCTGTATTAGAAAGCTTTGGGTCAGTGGAAGAAGCTCTAGATCAGGCTATCTTTATTATTACTGGAGATAGTGGAATGAGTCAGATTAAACCTGCTGAAGATGAACCCACAATTAAGTTGACTTCCTTTTTCAATGACTATAATGTGCTAAAACCAGACGAAGCCGTAACAGATAACACTCAAATCGTCCTTGCAGTTAACGAAACAATGGCATATGTCTATTCATTACAAATAGACAAGTTAACGGAGTTAGCCAATTTATTAAAAGCCGATCCCCGTGTTGATATCATTTCATGGAAAGAAAACGCTTGGATAAACGTCATTCAAGCTGATACAAACAAAAAATTAAGATTTCAAGCTAAAGGAAAGCTGCAAGATTATTACCAGCAAAAATGGACAGTAGTAGGGGATATCGATATATTGGATTTGAATATAGATCAAAAGTCAATAGAATATGGTAAGTACCCTGATGGATTGCAACGATTAACAAGTGCATTGCACTCACATCCCGGAAACTATTTAGTTGTGACTGCCAAGTCAGGCTATGAATTTTCAGGAAATAGTTCACCAACACATACAGGAGGAGGAGGGCACGGTTCTCTTGATGAGGAAGTATCACTTGTTCCACTAATTATTATTGGGTCGGATCAAAAACCACAATACTTACGAATTGTTGATCTAAAATCGTTTATTTTGAAGCTTCTTGCAAAGTAATTAAAAAATAGTTGACAAAAGGTGAAATTAGTAGTTTAATTAATCCAAGGTTTAATTAACAGTTTGTTAATTGTAAATAAATGAGTATAAGTGTATGCTTTCGATGCTACTTTTTATGACAAGCAGCATTTCGAGACGTACACAAAAAGTTTTAGGAGGGTAGATATGAACAGCAGGCACAATAAAACCGCACTTGAGCAATACAGTGTTAATGACTATCGCACACCTGATGGATATACAGCAGATATTGCAGTATTTACAATCGTTCCAATTGAGCAGAAGCCATTTTCTCCACCTATTATGGATTTGCAAATGATGCTTATTCAGCGTAGTATGCAGAATTCTGAAGGCAAACCAAATATCGAAGCAGATAAATGGGCGATCGCAGGAGGATTTATCGATGAGTCAGAAACGAGTTATATGGCTGCACATCGAGAATTGGAAGAAGAAACTGGTGTAAAGGATTTACATATCGAGCATTTCGGTGTGTATGATAAGCCAGGACGTGATCCACGTGGTTGGATTATTAGTAATGCATTTTTCGCAATTGTTCCCCATCATAAGCTTTCGAATCGAAAAGCAGGGGATGATGCTTCCGATGTTCGGATGTTTTCGGTGAAGGACGTTCTTTCGTTGGATTTAGCGTTTGACCACAAGCAAATTATTCAAGATTCTATCGCTGTCATCTCGCAAAAGCTGCTACAAACGACAACGGCAAAAGAGTTTTTACCGGCGGAATTTACGTATTCTGAATTACAGGCAGTGCTTGCAACGGTAACGAATGATCCAGTGATTATGTCTAATCCATCCTTTATTCGAAAGATGAAGCAGCTTCCGTTCATTGAAGCGATCGAGGGGAAAACAGTTACACGGACTTCCAAAAGAAAGGCACAATTGTACCGCTTTAAGGAAGTACCTATTAATTATTCGATTTACCACATGAGCTAATCAGGTGGTACTTTCTTTCAATTTCAATAATTAACAATTGTATAATTATAAATTATATTAATGGGAGGCGTTTAGAATGAAAAGAGCGTTATTGAATATTGATTACACGAATGATTTTATTGCTACAAATGGAGCTTTAACCTGTGGAGAAGCAGGTCAGAAGATCGAAGCTGCAGTTGTTGCCATAACTAGGACATTTATCGAAAACGGTGTAGACATTATTTATGCTATCGACGTACATGATGAAGGAGATGCTTACCATCCTGAGACGAAATTATTTCCACCGCATAACCTCCGAAATACGAATGGAAGATTGCTCTACGGACAATTACAGGAGGTATATGAAGAGAGTCGAGACGAACTCAATGTTCATTGGCTCGATAAGACGCGTTACAGTGCCTTTGCAGGAACAACTCTCGGTATAATGCTTCGTGCCAGAGGCATTGAGGAGGTTTACTTAGTTGGAGTATGTACCGATATTTGTATTCTGCACACTGCTGTAGATCTGTACAATCTTGGTTATCGCATCGTTATTGTGAAGGATGCAGTCGCTTCATTTAATCAAATGGGTCATGAATGGGCGTTAGCACATTTCGAGCATACATTAGGCGCAACGATTCTTTAATACGAGTTAATCAACAATAAAGGAGCGAATGATATGAGATACAACATGCAGGATGATAGTTTAACACTTCACACTGATCGATACCAAATTAATATGGCAGAGGTGTACTGGAGAGAGAACGAACACCAAAAACGTGCAATTTTTGAAGTGTATTTCCGCAAGCTGCCATTCGACAATGGTTATGCAGTATTTGCTGGACTTGATCGGGTTGTTCACTATTTACAAGACTTCAAATTTAGCGAAACCGATCTTCAATACTTGCGTGAAGAGGGTTATCACGATGATTTTCTAACGTTTTTGGCGACGATTCGCTTTACTGGGAAGCTGCGAAGTGTTCGTGAAGGTGAGGTTGTATTTGCCAATGAACCGTTATTGGTTATTGATGCGCCATTGGTGGAAGCTCAATTGATCGAAACAGCCATTCTCAATATTGTAAATTATCAAACATTAATCGCAACGAAGGCTAGTCGCTTGAAAAATATAATAGGTGATCAAACTGCAATGGAGTTTGGTACACGTCGTGCACAAGAAATGGATGCAGCGATATGGGGAACTCGTGCAGCCTACCTTGCGGGCTTTGATGCAACTTCTAATGTGAGAGCAGGGAAGCTTTTTGGTATTCCGATTGCTGGAACTCATGCTCATTCAATGGTTCAAGTGTACCGTGATGAATATATTGCGTTCAAGAAATATGCACAGACGCATCGAGATTGCGTTTTCCTAGTAGATACGTACGATACACTCAAATCTGGTGTTCCTACTGCAATTAAAGTAGCAAATGAAATGAAGGAAAACATTAATTTTGTAGGTATTCGCTTAGATAGTGGAGACTTAGCATATTTATCCAAAGAAGCACGTAAACTGCTTGATGACGCAGGTTATAAGCAAACTAAAATTTACGCGTCTAATGATCTAGATGAAGTGACAATTCTTTCTCTTAAGCGTGAAGGGGCTTGTATTGATGTGTGGGGAATTGGCACTAAGCTCATAACAGCTTATACGCAGCCTGCACTCGGAGCAGTTTATAAGCTTGTGCAAATTGAAGACGATGGAGAAATGATCGATACGATTAAAATTAGTAGCAATCCCGAAAAGATATCTAATCCTGGTAATAAGCAAATATGGAGAATAATTAATAAGGATACAGGCATCGCAGAGGGCGATTATATTACATTGCACAATGAAGATTTACCGCAGGATCAGATCCGATTAGTTCATCCACTGCATAGCCATATGATGAAAACAATCAAGAACTTTGAAGCCATTCAGCTGCAGGTAGATGTAATGGTTAAAGGACAATTAGTATATGAGCTTCCTACTCTAGACCATAATAGGAAATATGCGAAAGAAAGCCTTGCTCTTTTCTGGGAGGAATATCGCCGTTTACTCAATCCACCTATCTATCCAGTAACATTAAGTGATGCTTGCTGGAACAACAAACGACAGCTCATAGAAAGAGCATTAGATCAAGCACGTGAGGAGAGATAAGATGAAGATTGGAATTTATGGTTCTTCCTTTGATCCAGTTACCAATGTCCACTTATGGACAGCAAGTACAATTGCTCATCGTTGCAAATTAGATAAGGTCATTTTCTTGCCTTGCTCCAGTAAGCGTCAAGATAAGCAAATGCAAACAACCGATGAGCATCGCATGGCAATGTTACAGTTAGCTATAGCCGGAAATGATAAATTTGAAGTTGATGATTATGAATTTCAGCAATTAGGCTGGGAGATAGCAACCTACAAAACACTTCGATACTTTTCAACGAAATATGCCGACGATGACATTTATTTCATCATGGGCGCAGATCTACTCGTTGATATTGGGCAAGGAAAGTGGCAAAAGTCAGCAGAGCTAGTGAAGGAAAACAAATTTATTGTAATGGCAAGAAATAATATTGATATGCTATCTGTCATTGGTCGCTCGCCAATATTACGTCAGGTTGATGATGGTCAAACCTTTCACCTTGTTGATAAAGGGCTCACGATGGAAATTAGCTCAACGTATGTGCGGGAGGAATTTAAGCTAGGCGGTGAAGCGCGTTATCTTATTCCTGAAAGTGTGTACGCCTACTTGAAGAAACACCAATTGTACAGATAAAGGAGATTATATAGATAGGGGAGAGAAAAGATATGAAAACTAAAGAAGAAATTATTACAGAGCTACATGTTAATCCAACGATTGAAATTCAAGCTGAAATTCAAAAGCGTATAAACTTCCTGGTAGAGTACAGTGTGAAAACAAACACAAATGGATTCGTGCTAGGCATTAGCGGTGGGGCAGATTCAACACTCGCCGG
>DXHF01000070.1 GCA_019113605.1 Candidatus Paenibacillus intestinavium | reverse complement strand
AAAAGACTGAGGAAATTTATCTCCTTAGTCTTTATCTTTAATGTTGTTTGTTTAAATTTTACCAACTTTTTTCCCTGTTTTTTGTTCAATCATTAAGAGTGCTTCTCGTTTGATTGATTTTCGAGGGCGCTCATCTTTAAGTTGTGGATACATGGCTTCAACCTGCTTCGCCATGTAATCAAGGCGTTGTTGTCTTGCTGACTTTCCAGCTGGTCGTTTAATCTTCATTGCGCTCCCCTCCTTATAGTTATTATATACTACTTTTAGACTTTAATGGCCTAATGACTTCGTACGGTCGGCTTCTTACATAAAATCAAAACATCAATTTCTCTTTAACTGAACTATGGATCTCTCAGGAATATGGCGGATCAACTCTTCTTTCGATTCCAGTTGTAACTCCTTCTCAGCAAGCTGTTCGATTAATAATTTTATTGTATTATCAAAGGCGTCTTGTCGTTTATTTAGTTGTTTATTTATCTTACTTATTTCAGACAGTTCATCCTTTCCCGTCCATGTCATCCATCATACATAAATTTCCTCATTCTCGAACGATTAAAACCTAACACCATCATACTTGTCAGCTCTTTTTAAACGTTCCCCATTTCTGGTAGGCTTGTTTTTCTTGTATAAGTCTACGCGGCTATTGAACTTATCGACTTCATCATCATCAGCATTCCAGACCCATGAATTAACCAATACACGAGCCATTTTCTTAGCATCAGTTCGTGTTTCTTCTCTTTCACTGGAGCAATCAATAAGTCGATTGTACTCATTTAAGTCAAAAACATTTTGTTCATTCATCTTTTGAAGAGTATCTCTAAAAAGCTCTGCGGTTCTTTTTCTATCTGATTCGTACCATTCAACCCAGTCATTTGCGTATTTCAACATCTCTGCATTCTTAACAGGTGTTTGCTTCAAAGGTGTCACCCTCATTCTTCATATTAACTACTAACTCTTTAATTCATTCAATACGTCCTTATAATCTTTGCATATAGTTCACGCTGAAACTTCTATTTCATTATCATGAAAAGCATCGTCTATAAAGAAAAGAGGAAGGAGAACAATCCTTTCCTCTTTCATGTGTCAAATTTTTCTGTTGCCCACACACAACGCACTGGCCCTTGCGTCCAGCATTAACATTCGCGTTCATTGCACTGTCTACCTCAGTGAGAGTCTGCACGAGGCTTGACTCTTATCTTTGCATAGTAGATTTTATAGTTGCTCGCCAACCTGGAGATTAATATGTGAGTTTTAAAGATGTTTGACCATCTATGTACATTATATAAGGAAACAGGAAAATATTCACTACTAATTACTCTATTTGAGGTGTTTTGTGAAGTAACTTATAAAACTACGTTTGTTTCTTTGAAGGGAAATAAACAAAACACACTCACACTACTGAACAACATAGTTCAGAGTGTTAGGAGTGTATTTCTTTGAGAGGGACTTTGCCTAAGCCACTTAATTATCTAATAATCTCTAATAGCCTACTCTCTATACCCTTTTCTATTTTATTTAGATCCTCGACTATTTTGCTAATCGATTGGTTTGCTGCATCTAATGCGAATTGCAACTTCAATTTTGTTTCCTTGCTACTCAATAGCAATTCCTCAAGCTCACTTATTGCCTCTTCAGAATGATTACTCCCAGTATCATCGATCTCTAAGACATGAAGCAATTTTTGGTAGATTTTATAGTTGAAACTTTTCCTGTCATTACTCTCAATTCTGTGAATGTAAGAAGGTGAACACCCAACCTCATCTGCAACTTGTTGAAGGGTCAGACCTCTTTCAATTCTCGCTTCTTTCAACTTCATTCCTACTTCTTTATCCATATCATTTCACCTTTCATCTATGTTGAAATTACTCAACACCATATTTTATACTTCTACTACATCATATGCTGTGCGGATTATAATATTCTATATAAGGTTAAGCTCCCGCATGTAGTCTATTTGATTCATATTTATAGTGAGTGTTAAGATGACATCATTTTCTGTCAATTTAAATTCGAATCCATCAAATAAATGACTAAAAACAATTACATTGTGATTAAGTTCTGGCCCATTTGCAATGTACATTTTGAAATTATCACCATGATATGATCGTACTTTTCCCTCAGCTTTCACTCCATTTGCCATAGTTAAAGTAGAAACACTCAAAAGTCTTTTCAAAACATGTGCATAATCAAGGTACCCTGGTGATGGAAAAAACTCTAATACAAATTGAGTAAAACTAATCTCTCTTCGGCTGGTTAATCTGTTGAAATCATATTTATGAATCAACTTGTCAATAATTATTAAATCAACCTCATCTTTGTAAGGAAGCGTTGGAGCTATCCTATATAGATCCTTATTTAAACCTGAGATTTCTTTTTCGTTAGTTGTTGCTTCAATATGCTTCATGATTGAGGAATATATTACTTGTTGCATTACTTTTCCCATTACTTTATC
Source organism: Candidatus Paenibacillus intestinavium (assembly GCA_019113605.1). Lineage (GTDB taxonomy): Bacteria > Bacillota > Bacilli > Paenibacillales > Paenibacillaceae > Pristimantibacillus > Pristimantibacillus intestinavium. Next base: position 13,245 of record DXHF01000070.1, on the reverse strand, counting down.
CATTGCTTTTGCTCCCTGCATTTTTTTTGTCGAGTACTGATACAGTTTAACTGATTTTCGTAGCATGTCAACTGATTTTTCACAAACTAAGTAAGAAAGTTCCATAAATAGACAACAGTCTAAAATGGTGGTATCACAACATTTAAAGCGATTAAAAAGTTGACTGTTGTCTATATTTATTTCGTTTTTTCACAATCTTTAGATGTTGTTTGGAGAGTCACCTGTAAAACAGACACAACTCCATCGTTTCAAATAGGATGCTGTATTTCTGACTTTGCTCGGCTTATAATAGATAGGTAGAAACAAGAAGGGGTGAGAAAGATTGGATAGACTTTCAAATGTTGATAAAAACGAGTTCGCTGAGAAGACAGAGGAAGAGCAAGAAGAATTCGAAAAGCTCCTTAAAGAAGGCATAGAGGAATACAGAGAGGCTCTGGAAAATTTAAAGGATAAGTAATTAAGTAGAAGAATGAGGGATTCTGACACTTTGGAGTCCCATTAGCATAGAAAGATAGTACAGAAAAAAGCAAAGTCGCTAAACAAGATAGAATGCGTGGGAAAATTAAACGAGAAGACAGGATCGAAAAAGAGTGAGAAGCATTGAATCACGACATAACGACTATGAGACGAAAAAAGATATATGTCTGTATTAACAAAGAAAACACCACTCTTATAGTGATGTTTTCTTTAGCAACTGATTGCGTCTTATTGTAATTGTATTTCTCATTTTACCTATTCGTACTTAATAGCATGTGTTCAGATCTATTAATCGTTTATTAAGGACGGTTATTTTCTTAGCTCTTTGTACACTTCACGACTCACTGCGTTTAATACAACTGTATAGAATGATTTGTCTTTGAACAATTTAGCAAACGCTTTAGATTGTTCTTTGAATGAGTCTTGTGCAATTTTTTGAAACTCTTGAGGGAAGAGATTCTCTTCAAACATTTGTTGACTGTTGTTTTGCGCCTGTTGCTTCAGTTTCTCATTACCGCGAATTGCTTTTTTGTAAATTTCTTCGACTACTACTTGATCAGAATCTGTGAACTCCCCTTGAAAGCGATCGTTAACTTTCTTGATGATAGCTTCTAAGAATTCATTTTCTTCAGGAGGTTTTGGATTGGCATTAATTTCTTGGATGTTCTCTAATTCTCCATCTACTGTATCAGGAGTCAGAGAAACATCCCCTTCAAACTCCTTCTTCAATTGAAAGAATTCCAATTTTATCTTGTCATCCAACTCCACAATATCCCTTGATTCTTTCGGAAGGAATTTGATCAAATATTTGGCGAAGATGTATTCTTCATGTAGAGACTGGTCAAACATGCGTGTCAATTGCGTGATATAGGAGTACCACTTCACGAAGTTACGCAATGTCACTCTGAACTCGTATTGCTGACTCTCTTCCAAGTCCAAGTAACGCTCAATCATTGGTTTTAGAGCACTTGTAAACTGCCCCAGCAACCTTTCGTTTTGCGGCCCTTTTTTATTATAGACTTTAATAATGTCGTCAACGTCTTTTTGATTGTAGACCACATATTTACGCAATTTATTTTTTGTGTCATAGACCATGTTCACGTCAATGGCTTCATTCAGTGTAGTTTCTTCATAATAAGGCTCAAAAGCTTCTTGTATCTCTTCAGCTTCATTGACAAAGTCCAAGATAAAAGTATCATTTTTATCTGGATGAGTTCTGTTCAACCTCGAGAGCGTCTGTACAGCTTTCACTCCACTGAGCTTTTTGTCCACGAACATCGTATGTAGCAAAGGTTCATCAAAACCTGTTTGAAATTTCTCCGCCACAACAATCACATTGAATTCCTCTGAATTGAATTCTGCTTTAATCTGATCTGACGAGATACTCTTGCCATCGCTTTTACGATTCAATTTGCTTTCAGTATACTCTTCACTTTGGTCATTGACTGTACCACTGAAGGCAACCAATACATCCATATCCTTGTAGCCCTTTTGTTTGATATAGGCTTTGAATTCATTAAAATAACGTACAGCATGAAGTCTTGAAGGTGTAACGACCATCGCTTTCGCTTTTCCTTTTATCTTATGTTGTGTAATCTCTCTAAACTGTTCAATCATGATAGCAGTCTTTTGTTTCAAGTTATAAGGATGAAGCGACTCATAACGTTTGATGGCTTTGAGTGCTTGCGTTTGCGGAACTTCAGGATTCTCTTCAGTTTCTCGAGCAATACGGTAAGCGGACTTATAAGTAACGTAATTTTTTAAAACATTAATGATGAAGCCTTCTTCAATCGCTTGCCTCATAGAATAGGTATGAAAAGGTCTGAAAGTACCATCTTCTTGTTGAGAGCCGAACATCTCCAGCGTCTTTTCTTTCGGTGTCGCTGTAAAGGCAAAAAAGCTCAAATTGTCGTGTCTACCATGACTGAGAAGTTCTTTTACTAACTTATCCTGCCCATCCAGTTGCTTAGCCTCTTCTTCGCCTTCCAATTCCGCATATTCACGCAAAGCTGCTTCTGTATCAGCTAAGGCAGACTTCAACTTCTGTGCACTGCTACCTGTTTGGGAAGAATGAGCTTCATCCACAATCACAGCAAAATTTCGACCATCTATACTGTCCACTTCATCATAAATAACTGGGAACTTCTGCAAAGTAGTAACAATAATTTTCTTGCCAGCATTGATAGCATCTTTCAAGTCTTGAGATGTCTTATTATCCCCAATCGTTTCAACCAACCCAGCGACGTGATCAAAGCTGGCAATAGTTTTCTGCAATTGTTGATCTAAGACACGTCTGTCGGTGACCACAATGACAGAAGAGAAAACAGATTCATCGTCTTTGTTATGTAAACTGCTCAGGCGGTATGCCAGCCATGCAATACTGTTTGACTTCCCACTTCCAGCACTATGTTGGATGAGGTAATTTCGTCCACTTCCATTGGTTCGGGTATGATGGATTAACTTACTTACAACGTCCCATTGGTGGTAACGTGGAAAGATTAGTTTCCCTTTGCGAGAGTCACCTTCCAAACTCATGAAGCGCTGCAAGATTTCCATTAGATTGTCTTTTTGAAGAACTTTTTCCCATAAGTACGAAGTAGCGTAACCGACTGGGTTCTCGGGATTCCCTCGCCCGCCAACATTTCCTGCACCTTTGCTTCCTTGATTGAAAGGTAGGAAGTAGGTATCTTTCCCTTTCAAGTGAGTGGTCATCCATGCTTCATAGAGATCCACTGCAAAGTAAACTAAGAAGCGCTTATTAAACTGGAAACACAATTCACGAGGATTTCGGTCATGTTTAAACTGATACTTAGCATGACTAACAGACTGTCCCTTAATTTGATTTTTCAATTCTAAAGCAACAATAGGAATACCATTCAACGAAAGTACCATATCTAAGGTGTTACGGTTGCTTGAGCTATAAGCAAATTGTCGAGTAACAGTCATGCGGTTGGCTTGATAGTCATTAATCACCTTGTCATTCAGTGTAGACTCTGGGCGAAAAGCCGCTACTTTGATTTTCGCTCCGCGGTCTTCAATCCCATGACGCAAAACATGGAGAAGTCCATGATGATTGATCTCATCATTCAAACGCATGTAAAACTTTTCTTCTGCCTGTCCTTGGTAGTTGCGCTCATATCTTTTCCACTGCTTTGACTGTGTTTCTTTTACGAAAGCCAGTAGCTGGTCTAAATCAATCGCACGGTCAGCATCATATTCTTGCATATTACCTTTCGTGTACCCACCTTGGGTCAACAGGTAAGTTTCAATATCCTGTTCAAAACGACGTTCATCATCTTGTAAAACAGCCATTACTCGACCTCCTTCTTGCCAGTGACGTACTCATAAATAAGTGACTTTTTGTAGGATTCAAATTCATTTAGCAATTTTTCTTTATCCTGAATCATAGAATTTAATTTATCTACTTTATCATTAAGAAATGCCACTATCTTGCCTTGTTCATCTGTATCGGGACAGAATACTATTTTCATGTTCTCAAAGTTACCTTTGGTGAGCTGGTTAATAGTTGAGGTTAAAAAAGTTCCAAGATAAAAGTTAAACACTTCAGAGTTTAATATATAGTAAATATATTTGGGTAGTTCATTTGGCCTAAACAACATCATGAATGCTCCAAAAGTTGCTTTTAAATCATCTTCTATAATTGCATTTTTACCTATTAATTTCCGACTACCATTTCGTGAACAAATTAAAATATCACCTTTAGAGACAATTAAATCAGGATTGATTTCCTTTTTGACATGTACGTTATCTTGAAATGACAACTGTGAATTCTGGATATTTCCAGATCGCAACACCAATATTCCTTCTTCAGAATCCACAATATCTATCGGCTTGTATGTTAACCCATTTCTAATATTTCCTAACCTTTTCATCTTTACTGTATCCCAATGAGAAGGTATTTCCCCTATCCACTCAATCCCACTGTCTTTCATCTCTACATTAGAATCCAATCCTTTTGTGACTGTTTCGGTGATGAGAGATTGTTTGTAAAACTTTAGGTTCTCAATTGATTTCTTCGTGTCTTCAATAATGTTGTCTATATGAGCGACCTTTTCATCAAGGAAAGCAGCAATTTTTTTCTGTTCTTTCATTGACGTAAAAGGCACCAAATTATTCTGTACTTCCGCAACAGTTATTTGTGGTATAGCTGTTTGAACAAAGAAAAACCAATATTCTTTTAATCCTATCGAACAATAATATAAAAAGCGATTATCAATTTTATTATTCAATTTACTATATATAGTAGTTTGTGTACATGTTGCAATAGCTTCCTTGATAATTTTTGTATTCCCTATCGAGTTTCCCCTCGCTGGAATAACTAAGTCGCCTTTTTCTAAGACTATTTTTGGATTTTGTAAATATCCAAAGTGCTTATCTGTTTGAGTTGCACTATAAACAGGTACTGAATTTGGCTCCTCACTGATCAAAACATCTTCTTTTAAGAGTGTACTTCCCATTCCGCTTTTAGCAAAACGTTTGTACTTTAATATTTCCCAATCTTCAGGTATCGCTCCAATCCACTCTACTCCACTATCTTTCATCGCTCTATTCGTCATCTACGACCACCTCCTCACCTGAGAGGGATTCGAAACTTTTAACGATGCGTGCTTCAATTTCCGAGATACGCTTAGCAATATCTTCTGTTTTTTCCGGAGCTTCGTATTTATAGAATAGACGAGCGAACGGAACCTCATAGCCCACTTTCGTTTTCTTCTTATCAATCCATGCGTCTGGGTTGAATGGTTTGATTTCTCTTTCGAAATACGCATCAATGTCTTCTGTCAAAGGGACGTCTTCCGAGTCTCTTAAAGCAGCATCTGCTTTTGGTTTTCCTTTTTTGAGAATGATGTTTCCTTCTTCATCTCGCTCAGGACTTTCAACAGTTACTTTGTGGAAACCAAAGTCTTCGTTGTTCATTATTTTTGACTCCACTCGTCGATCATCCAAGGTATAGTCTTTGTTCAAGAACTCCCCATAAGCTTGTACAATCACTTCACGGCATTCTTCAGTGATGTCTACACGCTTGCTCCCAATGTTTTTACGGCGTTTCTCGTACATGCCGCTCGCATCAATCAATTGGATTTTGCCTTCTCTATGAAGGGGTTTATCCTTAGAATAAATCCAGATATACGTTGTGATGCCAGTATTGTAGAAACTGTCTCCTGGAAGTTGAATAATCGCATCCAGCCAGTCGTTTTCAATCACGTATCGACGAATTTCAGATTCTCCGCTCCCTGCAGCACCACTAAAGAGAGCGGAGCCATTATGGATGATGGCCATGCGTCCATCATCCTTTAGTTTGTTCAAGGCATTTAATGTAAAGAGAAGCTGTCCATCACTCTTGCGCGGAAGTCCTGGTGCAAAACGTCCATTTTCGCCTTCATCATGTTCGGCTTTTACTTTCTTATACGAACTGTTCCAGTCAACGCCAAAAGGAGGATTGGAAATACAGTAGTCAAAAGTATACCCTGGGAAACCATCTTCAGTTAGAGTGTTCCCAAGTTTCATGTTGCCTGGGCTCCCTCCACGAATCATCGTATCCGCTTTTGCGATGGCATAGGTCGATGGATTAATCTCTTGTCCGAAAGTCGTTACCTCAGCATCTCTGTCAAATTCTTGAAGACGTTCAGTCATTGCACTCAACATCTGAGAAGTCCCCATTGTCTGGTCATAGACGGTTTTGACAACCCCATTATCCATCAGCATGTTTTTATCTTCAGCCAATAGAATGTCTGTCATAAGATAAATAATATCTCGGCTGGTAAAGTGTTCCCCTGCTTCTTCATTATAAGACTCTGAAAAGCGTCTAACCAAATCTTCAAATATGTAACCCATGTCGGTACTGGATATTTTATCTGCCCCCATGTATGCACCTGGTTTATTGAACTCTTGAATAATGTAGTACAGTTTATCATTGTTTGCTAAACGGCTTATATGCACGTCAAACGAGAAGTGTTCTAAGACGTCTTGGACGTTCTCAGAGAATCCATTGAGATATGCGCGGAAGTTCTCTTCAATGTGCTCTGGATCGGACAACAAAGAAGCAAACGTAAACTTGCTTGTATTGTAGAACGAGTATCCACCTGTTGCATCGAGCAAAAAGGGTTCCACTACCTCAAACGTTTTATACTCTTCGTAAGTTTCCTGTACTTGATCCAATGTGGGTAGGAGAGTATCGTGAAATCTTTTAATTACAGTCATAGGAAGGATAACTTCCCCATACTCATGGGGCTTGTATAAGCCTCTTAAAATCTCTGCATTGTTCCAAATCAAACTGGATTTTTCTTGAATGTTGATATTGGTTTGTAAATGTCTATCTATTTCGTTCATTATAATCCCTCGTTAAATTCCTAATTTTGATATACACGTCCTCATTGTAACATTTCCCCCTCGTTTTCTCATTAGCTTATTGTACTATCATGTAACTGTCTGGAGTAACTTTTCATCTAAGCTCTCATTAATGAGCGTACTCGCTTTTTTATGAAACATCGGAATAACTTGACCTCGAACAGCATAAACCTAATTATAGGAATCTTCTCCTCGCCTTCTATCTATAACGAGTAAAGATGAAGGAGGAGAAGACTATGAACAAGAAAGACATTCGTCAATTACCTATCTCAGATACAGATATGGTGAAAGTGATACCCACAAAGAGAAACGTGGACATTCGTTATACTCTTAAAACAGACACCGAACAAACAGAGAGTTTAAATAGTATCAGAAAGGAGTCTCAGCCAGTAAAGAGACTCACTAAAGAGACATATTTGGATCCAGCAACAAATAGTATTAGAACCTACCGACAGAAGGAAAAACGAACAGAAAATGAATCTACCTTTTATCGAACCAAAAGAGAATTGAACTGGTTGATTTTGAACAGCTTCGAAGGCAAAGAAAACGAACTCTTTGTTACTTTGACCTATAAAGAACAGATGCAGGATTACGAGATGCTTGGAAAAGACTTCCGCAATTTCATGCGTCGTTTGTCTCGTCATTTCAAAGACGAGATTGATTTTGATTACATAGTCGTAAGAGAACCCCACTTATCTGGTTCCTGGCATATGCATGTTCTGATGAAATACAGTACGAACACTGACTCTGTATCTTTACCAAGTTCTAATAGAGAGTGGACTGAGTTAATCACAGAGAAATGGAAAAAAGGGATTGTTCATATCTCTCCTATCACAGAAGTCAATCAATTGGCGGTTTACCTTACACGTCACTTAATGGATATTGCCATCGATGACAATGGAGAAGAAATCGAATTGTTTGCGGACAGTCTATCACCTAAGTCTTTGGCGAAAAACAAACGCTTGGAGCTATACCCGCAACACCTCAAAATCTATTCGTATTCTAAAAGGATTGAAAAGCCACGTAATCTGCACATGACGTATGAAGAATGTAAGGAGAGATATGGAGAAAGATACAAGAAGAACTGGGACAATTCTATGCTACTGTTCGATGACCACTTTGCTTTGCAACAGAGACACATTCAGCTAACACTGAAGGAGTAACGATAAGTCTCCTTATCTCCCCCCTTGATTATATATACACATCCTGACCATCCATTCAACAAAGGATAATGATATACAGTAATTAAGTGGGAGAACATTTTACTTTCCACCAGGAAATCATACCTATACTCTGCGCAGCAAAAAAGCACTTACATGAAGCAGTACTTCCCCCTTAAACTACTTGATTAACGTTCAGTTACGTCTCTCCATGCCTCATTGTATTTGCTTCCATTCCTTCATGAAGCCTCTCAGAAAATGCAAAAGTTGCTTTTCCTTCAACTCTGAGTCATACACTCTCATCATAACAATGGTACTCCATCAACTTTGCGAACTTCCACATTGAGCTTCTACATTGATTCATTTCATTCACTTACAATCAATCTCTTCCTCACCCTCCCTTTCTTACCCTATTCTATCCAAGAAAAAAGCAGACATCTCTCTCTTGTCTGCTTTTTCTTCATCAGTTCATCATGTCTGTAATGGCAATAAACTCATCCACTTGTTTCGCATTGTAGCGCTTCGCACCCGCCAAATCACTCACTGGAAAGTTTGGATACTTACCCAGAAATTTGGAAAAGGTATTGGGAGAGATACCCAGGTAAGCCGCAGTCTCCTTTTTGTTCATCCACATCTTTTGTTGTACATTATGTCTTGTCAACTCATCAAGGAGCTCTTCCTTAATCTCTTCTCGTAATTCCTTCTTTAATTCAGTTAATAGTTGATTCATTGTATCCTTCATTTCTCTTCACCTCATGCGTTGTTTTACTGCATGATATGGTGGACAGATATGACTTATTCCTGTTCATAGCTCTACCTATGTCTTAGCTCATATTCCGATGTATAATAGGAGCAAGGTGGTGATAATCAATATCCCAAAGTGTTTCGGTTGCCCTCGAACAGGGTACGACAGCATAAAGGAATAGTGTCAAAACGAATCGCTTATGATGGTCTATCAATCCTATTGTGGGATCAAAAAATTATAAGCGAGGGATTCTTATGACAAAAATCAAAGAATACAAAACAGCATCAGGAGAAACAACTTATTGGTTTTCACATTACACAGGGAAAAACAGAAAACCAGGCATACCAAAAGAAATTGTCAAGCGTGGGTTCAAGAGCAAAGAAGAAGCCGAATTTGAATTAGCTAAACTAAAACTGAAGTTGAAAAAAGATTCATATGAAGCGCCTGATAATCGAGTCATTACGTTTGAAGAAGTTTACAGACAATGGGACTTGAGCTACGTCAATTCAGTTAGAGAAACTACCTATAATATGACTTCTCAACAGTTCAAAAAATACATTCTTCCAGCTTTCGGTAAACGTAATATTAAAAACATCACAATACCTCAGTGCCAAGAGTTGGTAAACGAATGGAGTAAAGTTTACACCAATTTTAAAGTCTTGAAATCAGCAGCACAAAGAGTCTTTAATTATGCAGTCATCTTAAAGTACAGAACAGACAATCCAATGAACTTCGTAAATATACCCAAAAAGAAGCAGAACTATTCAAACGAACCAGACAAAAAATATTACGATGTAAACGAGTTGAAAATGTTCTTCGAGACTTTATCCGACAACTTTACAATTAAAGAAGTGGCCATGATTCATCTGCTGGCATACACCGGAATGAGGAAAGGAGAGTTAGGAGGTCTATACTGGTCTGATGTGGACTTTAAGAACAAAACCATCAGAATAGGTAAAAATCTGGCTTATGTCAATAAGTCATATAAGACGTATGATCCAAAGACCAGAAAATCTAATCGAGTAATCAAAATTCATGATGTTACAGTGAACATCTTAAAACAATGGAAAAAGAAGCAAGCAGAAGAGCTGTTGGCCTATGGTATTAACCCAAATCAAAAAGAACAATGGGTGTTTTCCATGTTCTACGCTGACAAAATCAATGCACCTATTCATCCGGAGACGACCAACAATATCATAAGCAAAGTATTAAAAATCAATAGACAGTTGCCTCGCATCACTCCGCATGGTTTTCGGCATACGCATGCCTCTATTCTAATTGAATCAGCTACTGAGATAAAAGAAATACAAGAGCGATTGGGCCATGCTTCGATAAGCATCACTGGGGACACATATGGTCACTTGACAGAAAAAGCAAAAGAAAACACTGCAAACAAATTTGCTGAAGCGCTGAATTTGTAGTCTTGCATTGCAGGATTTCGGTCACGTTTTCGGTCACGAACGTAAAAAAAGACACCTTCCATAAAGGAAAGTGTCTTGAAACGTTGATATAATAACGAATTAACGTTTTGAGAATTGAGAAGCTTTACGAGCTTTCTTAAGACCTGGTTTTTTACGTTCTACCATACGTGGGTCACGTGTTAATAGACCAGCTTCTTTTAGTGGTGCACGGAAGTCAGGATCTACTGACAATAGTGCGCGAGAGATTCCGTGACGAGCTGCTCCAGCTTGTCCAGTGAATCCACCACCGTTAACGTTCACGTGAACGTCGTAGCTACCTAAAGTATCTGTAATGTTTAATGGTTGTTTGATTACTTCGTACAAGTAAGGGAATGGAATGTAATCTTCCATGTCTTTCTTGTTGAAGACGATTTTACCTGTTCCCGGTACTAGACGTACACGAGCAGTTGAGTTTTTACGGCGACCAGTGCCGATGTATTGAGCTTGTGCCAATGTGTTTCCCTCCTTAAATTAGGTTTGTGATGTCTAAAACTTCTGGTTGTTGTGCTGCATGTGGGTGAGTTTCTTCACCGTATACATGTAATTTTCTAAACATTTGAGATCCTAGAGCGTTCTTAGGAAGCATTCCTTTGATTGAGTACTCTAGTAAACGACGTGAGTTTTTGTCACGTAGTTCCCCAGCAGAAACTTGTTTTAGTCCACCAATGTAACCTGAGTGGCGAGAATAGATTTTGTCTGATGCTTTTTTACCTGTTAATTTAACTTTATCAGCGTTAATAATAATTACAAAGTCACCTGTGTCCACATGTGGAGTGAATGTTGGTTTATTTTTTCCGCGTAGGATTGATGCTGCAATTGTTGATACACGTCCCAAAGGAATGTCAGTTGCATCGATCACGTACCATTTGCGTTCGATTTCGTTAGCTTTAGCCATATATGTTGTACGCACGTTTGTTTCCTCCATATTCTTATCTGAATGTTTGATCCATCTTGAGTTTCCGGGGCTCATATAGTGGGGCAAACAATACCGTCTTATATCTTACCCTAGAGTTGCCAATTTGTCAAATAAAAATCGGTATTTTTTTTACAAAAAAGCACTTAAAAACGCTCGCCTTCTTCCCCTCGAAATCGAGAAAGAAAGTGAACGTTTTTTGTCTTATTTTAGACCGGTTGTACTGATCCCTTGAACGATATATTTTTGGAACAAGAAGAAAACAATCAGTACCGGAGTCAGTGATACGACTGACATCGCGAACATCGCTCCCCAGTTTGATGCGCTTGATGAATCCAAGAATTGTTTCAATGCAACCGATACCGTATAACTCTCTGGACGTGTTAAGTAAAGCATTGGCCCAACCAACTCTTCCCATCTCCAATAGAAGGAGAAAATCGCTGTCGTTGCTAATGATGGTTTCAATAACGGAATAATGACACGTAAGAAGATTTGGAATCGTCCACAGCCATCCATTTTAGCCGCTTCATCCAACTCTGTCGGAATGCCTTGAATAAACTGAACCATCATAAAAATAAAGAAGGCCTGTCCAAAGTAAAACGGTGCGGTTACAGGAAGTAATGTGTTAATCCAACCGAGTTTGTTATACCACAAATATTGTGGCACCATGATGATTTCTGCTGGTAACATCATCGTGACCAAAACACATGAGAACCAGAATCCTTTTGCTTTAAAGGGAATACGTGCAAAGCCATAAGCAATCACGGCGGAAGACACAACAGCCCCTAAAGTTGCGATTAAGGCAATCTTCAATGAGTTAAGAATAAAGGTCATAAATGGGATGCCGCCAATTCCTTTAAACCCATCGATAAAATTTTGAATGGTCCATGACCGTGGTAGTAATTCTGTTGCTGTTTGGAAAATATCTGAATTTGGTTTAAAGGCACTAAAGATTAACCATAAAACGGGATACAGCATCAGGAGCGCTACCAGAAGAATGATCGTATTAAATAGTATATTCGCATGATTTTTTTTCATCTTCTATTTCTCTCCATTCTCTGAAAATACCCAGAACTTAGATGTCGCAAACAAGATTAGGGTAATCAAACCAACGATTAGGATTAAAATCCAAGCCAAGGCTGACGCATAACCCATCTTGAACTCACCGAAAGCCTGTTGATAGATGTAGAGTGCATAAACCAATGTTCCATTTCGTGGTGATCCTGTCCCGTTTGAAATAATGTAAGCCGGTGTAAACGTCAAGAACGACGAAATAGTTTGCATCACTAAGTTAAAGAAAATAATCGGTGATAAAACTGGTAATGTAATGCTAAAGAATTGACGAAGTTTACTTGCCCCATCCACTTCAGCAGCTTCATAAAGTTCGTTAGGAATATTTTTTAGTCCACCTAGGAAGACAAGCATGGAAGACCCAAATTGCCAGCCTGCTAGTAAAACTAAGATTAAAAGTGCTGTAAAGGGTTGTTTGAAAAAGTAAATCGGATCGAGTCCCAATCCTGTTAATAAACCATTAATTAAACCTGTATCTCCAAAGATATTTCTCCACATTATTGAAACAGCCACACTACCACCGATAACGGACGGAATATAAAAGAGTACTCTGTATAATCCTGATAATCTTGATGGTCGGTTGATTAACATAGCAACAGCTAGTGCCACTGTTAAACGTAGCGGCACTGCCATTGCAACATATTTCAATGTTACAGCCAATGATGTTCTAAACTTATCATCCGTAAATAGAATTTGCTTGAAGTTATCCCAGCCAATGAATTGCACTGGTGTTAACATATCGTATTTATGGAAAGCAATATAAAGTGAGATTGTCATTGGTACAATGATGAACATTAAAAAGCCAATAATGAATGGAGAGATAAATAAGTAACCTGAAATCAAATCTTGTTTTTCAGTTGTTAATTTCTTGTAAGATTTCATCATGTTTGTTTATCTCCTATTCCGTCTTAAATCTTAGTAGTTCTCTGCGAATGATGTTTCCATTTTCTCTACTAAGTAGTCGTATGCTTCTTCTGGTGTCATTGTTCCGTATGTTAATTCTGCATAAACGTCTTTCGCTGCTTGTGAGATTGATGCAAATCCGATTGG
>DXHF01000069.1 GCA_019113605.1 Candidatus Paenibacillus intestinavium | reverse complement strand
TACAAGCTTAAACCATTGAATGTAGATATTGATTACAATAAAACTCCAGAAAGATACCAATATGAGTACTATAATGTTTCTACCGAAGTATTCAATAAAGTCAATAATGGTGACATTACCGTTGCGGAAGCATTAGCAGAATTGCAATTACGTGGTAATGAATTGCTAGCAACAGGCAAGATGACGAAAGAAGAGCAAGAGAAATATTGGGAAGAACAAAATCAGATGTATATGGAAGACAGTGGATCTGTACAAATGGTTCGCTAAGCAGCTGATCAAGCAATAATTACTTTTGAGGGAACAACAACTGAAGTTATTGATGTAGAAGGTAATAAATTATTATAGCAAGGGCGTGTCTAGAAAGTCAGTAAAAACTGAATTTCTAGATACGCCCTTTGTTGTTGTATTCAAAAAAACAAAAATAAATATTAGTAAATATTGAAAAATATGAAACTATTCCCATTAATGTAACGTTATAATAATGTAAGTATTTTAATAGAGGGGTGTAACTAAGAAATGAGAAAAGGGCTTAAAAGTAGCGTTGCTCTATTTTTGACTGTAGCAATGTTAACAGGATGTAGCTTAGGATTTGGCAAAGATGGTTCAAATAATGAAAATGAAGCACGTACATTGAAGGTTATGTATTATAACGAAAACAGCTTCTTTCAAGAGTATGGAATGTTGTACAGCGCACTTTATCCTAATGTTGAAATTCAAGTTGTTAACACAAATGAGATACATAATACACTGATGGAAGAAAACGATAACGATTATAACAAAGCACTAGCTGCATTTATAGAACAAGAGCAGCCAGATGTACTTATGATTGATCCATCACAATTAGAGAAAATGGGTTCAGAAGGTCAGCTATACGATATCGAAAGCTATGTAATGGACAGCAAATATAATGCGGATGGACTTGTACCTGGCGCTATTGATGCAATGAAAGAATATGGCGGTGGTAAATTATATGCTATGCCTACTAACTTCTACACGCAAGTACTTTACTATAACAAAGATCTATTTGATGAACATAACGTACCATATCCAACAGATCAAATGACGTGGACGGAAGTTATTAATCTTGCCAATATGTTCCCAGCGGACGGTGACCCATTAGAACGTATTTTTGGTCTGAAAATGAGTTGGAGTAAAGAGTTAAGTGACATGGTTAATACACTTTCAAGCACAGAAGGATTGAAAGTTTTTGACGAGAATACATTGCAAATGACGATTGATACTCCAGCCTGGGCAAGCATTGTAGAGGAAGCGCAATCCGTATTGAAATCAGATGTATTATTTTTTGAGGATATGCTATATGGTGGTAGCGGAGACGGTGTAGTTTATTTTGAGGAAAACGGAGATCACTATAGTAGAGACCCATTTTTCTCTGGTAGACTCGCGATGAGATTGGATGGCAACTATCTTGTAAATGAAATTAAAAATGCAAAAAATTACTCTCAAAATCCAGAAGATATTATTGAAAATTGGGATATGGTTACTACACCAGTAGGATCACAAAATCCGGATACTTCCTATAATACAAGCTACTATAATCTATTTGCGATTAATGCAGCCTCAACAAATGTGGAAGAGGCATGGAAACTCATCGCTTACATTACAGGTGACGAGTATGCACGTGTAAAATCAAAATCTTCTTACGGTAACTTACCACTCCGAACTAAATATATGGAATTAGATTCGGATCGAAATTATGCTGCATTTTATAAGTTGAAACCGGCAATTCAAAGTGTCGATTATACAAAGATTCCAGAAAGATTCCAATATGAGTACTACAATGTTGCTACTCAAACATTTGGAAAAGTAACTAATGATGAAATTACCGTTGCAGAAGCATTGGCAGAATTGCAATTACGAGGAAATGAATTACTGGCAACAGAGAGGATGACTCCAGAAGAGCAGGAGAAATATTGGGAAGAGCAGAATATGAACTATATGGAAAGCTCCAGTGGAGAAATAATGATTCCTTTTGAAGAGGATGAATCGGTAACGACTGAGGATGAAACAACAGAGGAAGTTGTTGAATAGACGGTAATAGGTGTTTACCAAAAAAGCTAGCAGAGTAATATCTGCTAGCTCTTTTTCTGTTAGGAGCGGTACATGCTGTAATAATTTCACTATCGCCTCATTAAAACTATTATGAAAATTTCTAGCGGTCGAAAAATTTGGCTTTTCTGCAACCTTTTACCTTGCTGGTACGTTATGTTAATATAACTATTTCAATTAAGGGGTGTAACAAAGAGATGAAAAAATGGCTTAGAGGTGGAATTACTCTATGTTTGACTGTAGCTATGTTAACGGGATGTAGCTTTGGATTTGGAAAAGATAATTCTGGGAAAGAAAATGAAGCTCGTACACTAAAAGTTATGTATTATGATGAAAACAGTTTTTTCCAAGAGTATGGAATGCTGTATAGTGCACTTTATCCTAATATTGAAATACAAGTTGTTAACACGAATGAGATTTATAATACATTGATGGAAGAACACGATAATGACTATGAAAAAGCATTAGCTGCATTTATAGAAAAAGAGCAGCCAGATGTTTTAATGCTTGAGCAGACACAATTAGAAAAACTAGGAACTGAAGGAAAGCTATATGATATCGAAAGCTTTGTAATGGATAGTAAATATAATGTAGAGGGACTTGTTCCTGGTGTTATTGATGCTATGAAAGGATATGGCGGCGGTAATTTGTATGCTATACCTACGAATTTCTCTACGCAAGCACTTTTCTATAATAAAGACCTATTCGATGAATATAGCATACCTTATCCAACGGATCAGATGACTTGGACTGAGATTATTAATCTTGCGAATATGTTCCCTAAAGACGGAGACCCGTTAGAGCGTGTATTCGGTTTGAAAATGGGTTGGAGTAAAGATTTAAGCGAAATGGTGAATATGCTTGCTAATACGGAAGGTTTGAAAACTTTTGATGAAAACACATTACAAATGACGATCGATACACCAGCATGGGCAAGTATTGTAGAGCAAGCGCAATCGGTGTTGAAATCCGATGTATTGTTCTATGACGATATGCTTTATGGTGGCAACACTGACGGAGTAGTATACTTTGAGCAAAATGGTGATTATTATAATAATGATCCATTCTTCTCTGGTAGACTTGCGATGCGCGTAGAAGGTAACTACTATGTAAACCAAATTAAAGATGCAAAAACTTACGCTGAAAATCCAGAAGATATTATTGAAAACTGGGATATTGTTACTACTCCAGTAGGTTCACAAAATCCCGATGCTTCATCCTTCACAAACTATTATAATTTGTTTGCGATTAATGCCACTTCAACAAATGCTGAAGAAGCATGGAACTTTATTTCTTATATTACTGGCGATGAGTATGCACGTGTAAAATCAAAATCATCATGGGGTAACTTGACGCTAAGAACGAAATATTTGGAATTAGATACTGACCGTAATTATGCGGCATTCTACAAGCTAAAACCGTTGAATGTCAACATAGACTATACTAAGGTTCCTGAAAGATACCAATATGAGTATTATCAAATTTCATATGAAGCATTTAATAAATTAAATACTGGTGAAATAACTGTTGCAGAGGCGTTAGCAGAATTACAATTACGTGGGAATGAATTACTAGCAACAGAGAAGATGACGAAAGAAGAGCAAGAGAAATATTGGGAAGAGCAGAATCAAAAATATATGAACATGAGCGAGGAGGAAATGCTTCGGGCAGCATCTGGTGAAGCGATAACTACTGAAGACGTGGCTACCGAAGATGTAGCAACTGAGGAAGTTGTTGAATAGAAAGCGATAGGTAATGAAAAAATCTAACAGATACATAATCTGTTAGATTTTTTTCGTACTTCGCATCATGCAACAATGACATTAAAATGATTAGAGATGAACTAAAGGAATACATTAAGAAGTAAGTGATCATTATTCCATTACATGATATGATATTCGCAGGACATTGCTTAATAAAAAAGCTAGCAACCGACAATGATTAGCTACTAGCTTGAAGATTTATGTAGTTTGCAAGTAATCCATAAAAATTTGTAATCTTACTGGGATTGAAGCTGGAACTTGATCATGCCCATAGTAACGATATACAGCAATATCTTTTTTACATTGCAAATGATTATATGCTGCGAAAACAGTGGACGGCGGGGTAATATCATCTATTAGTCCAATGGTGATCCATGTGTAACAAGTGATTCTAGGAGCGAGATTCATCATGTCGAAATAACTTAATGTCTTCTTGGCATTTTCTTCTAAGTCAGGTCTGCCACTATATCTACGGAAATATTCATTGAGCTCGTAGTAAGGACCATTAGGTGTCGTATCAATTGCACGCTCAAAATGAGACAAGTAAGGATGATCAGCTACTGCGACAATCGGAACGCTAGAAAGAGCTGCCGCTGCCAATGTGATAGCACCACCTTGACTACCACCTGTAACAGCGATATGTGAAGCATCAACTTCAGGCATAGCTGCAAGAATATCGATAGCTCGTACAGCATCCATATAGACAGCACGATAATAATATTCATATTTATTTTGAATACCTTTTGTCATCCAACCTGCGACATGACCGTTACTGGAAATGACATTGTCAATGGAACCTGCATATTGACCTCGACAGAACATGCGCATAACTGCATATCCTTTCAATGCTAGATTAACGACATCATGTGTATCACGGTCACTTACCCAGTTATATCCGTGAAACTCGATTATTCCGGGTAGCGGTGTATCGGTGATAGGCATAGCAAGGACTGCTTCAATCTGTGCATTATTGAATCCTTTGAAAAACACTTGGTATACTTTCATACTTTTTACAGGATATGAAATTTCATGACGCTCGTAAATAAGAGGCACTGTATGGAGCTCTTGAAGCGTATCTTCCCAGAAGTCATCAAAGTCTACAGCTGCTGTTGCAGCTGGTTTATATTGCTGTAGCTGTTCGAGAGGCATATCATATGGTTGTGGCATTAATCAAAACATCCCTTCTTAAATTTTTTGTTGTCTCAAAAGGTGAAATGAAGTAAAATTCTAATGTATTGTAAATATCTGGTTCATTATTAAGAGTCAATAAGACTTAAGTCTAGTATACGCTATTACTTTAGAAGGTTACAGTGTTTCCCACTACAAGTTAGACTATTAATACGAGCTTACATGTCAGGGAGGTAACTATGGCGAAGGAAAGAGAAGTATATATTGTTCTAACGAATACTGGCACTGTTCTAGCCAATGTTATTTCATATTGTACGAAAGAGCATCTTAGTCACGTATCTATTGCATTTGATAGTGATCTAAGAGAGGTATATAGTTTTGGACGTAAGTACCAGCGCAACCCTTTCATTGGCGGATTTATTCAAGAGGATGTGACAGGACCAGTATTTTTGCGTTCGCAATGTGTGATCTACCGGATGAAGGTTTCGCAGCAATCATATGATACGTTACGAACACAAATCGATCATTTTATCCATTATGCTAATCACTATCATTATAACTTTCTCGGGATGATCGCAGTTTATTTTAATATTCCATGGGATCGTCGGAATCATTATTTTTGTTCGCAATTTGTTTCAACCATACTTTATAATGCGGAGCTAGAATTATTCAATAAAGAAACAACACTCGTTACTCCTGGTGATTTTCTTGATGCACAACTAGAACTTCACTACCGTGGTAGATTGAGAAGTTATCTAGGCGCATTACAGCATCGTATAGGGGATAGCTATCAACCAGCATATAAGCTAGTTCAAAAGTTATGAAAATAACGTTGAACTAGCTTTTTTTATGTACATTTGTTACAAGATACGCTAACATCATATTGTGAGTCATGAATTGTTAAATATAATGCTTAATTGGACAAGCTGTTAATTATGGATGATCGTATTTATACTGTTTTTGTTGTACATAAAAAATACATTATGCTTCCGATGCTACTTTTCATTACAAAGCAGTATTTCGAGAAGCAGCTGAAAATTTTAGGAGGAATATGATGAAAAGTCAATGGATGTTGTTATTAGCTTTTGTATTTGCACTAGTAATAGCCATTTTTGCTGTTATTAATGTCGAGCCTGTTCAAGTTAATTTCTTTTTCGGTCAAACTTCGACTCCACTCATTCTTGTTATCCTATTCTCTACTTTATTCGGCGGATTAACTGTAGGTGCACTAGGACTAGTGCGTGTATATGTTCTTCAACGTAAAGTAAAGCAGTATGAGAAACAATTATCCGGTTCCACTGTTGATGAACATGTTGAGCATGTAGAGCAAGAGGAAGTTATTGTGGAAGAAGTAGAGCCAACGGAAACAGAGCAACAAAAAGGATAGAAATAGTTTGTCTTATTTTGCATATACTAAATGAGTGTGTTATTCTTCTCCAATAGTTGAAGGATATGCTATCATTAAGGTGCCAATCTGTAGTAAAATATAATTAAATGTAACTCTAAAGGTAGGTGGACATATATGTCTAATGAAAATTCACAACAGCCAGAAGTTGAAGCAAAACAGCTTTCGCAAGCTGATCGTGCAAAACAGCTTCTTGCAGCTCGTAAGCAACAGCAAGGCGGGCCTGGCAAACTAGATTTGTCAACGGGTACGAAAAAATTAACTAGCCAAAATACAAAAAAAGTTAACAATCAACGCAAAAAAATGGGCGTTTAATGTTTGCTACCCATTTGCAATGTATTTTGTAAGGTTTAATGATTACGGGATGCCACAAAAAGCGATGAGCAGCTACGTTAACGTAGCCGCTCATCGCTTTTTGTGTATGGAGAAATATAAGCTAATGTTAACTAATTTGCGATAGAATCCTTAGTTAACAGAGAACTTAAATCTTTACCGTTCACGAAACTCTTGCGGTGTTACTCCATAGCGATCCTTGAATAATTTAATGAAATAGCTTGTCTTCAAATAACCGATGGTGGCAGCTATTTCGTATATTTTACTTGACGAGGAACGTAGCAGATGAGCTGCTGTCTCCATCTTCAATCTAGATAGATATTCACTAAGTCCTTCACCAGTTTCTAATTTATATACTTTAGATAGATAAGATGGATTAAGATATACGTGATCTGCAATGGTTTGTAAGGATGCTTCGGCAAGATGCTGAGAAGCGTATTCTTGAACCTTTTGGATAATGCCAGTTCGGGAATCTTGTACACGACCAAGCATAATAAGTTTGTAGGCTAAGTACACATTATTAGTCCATGATCTTAATTGAGCAATAGTATGAAAATGCGGACCATTCATTAGTTGATTGAATTCTGTGGCAAGACAGTCCACTATTCGCAATTTATTTTTGTGAATGGAGTAACTAAGCGAGCTTACAATGGAATAATACGTTTCTAATATATACTCATACGAATCTCCACGTATTTGCTCTAACTCCTCGTAAATAAGTGATAATTTCTGATCTACTGCATCCCATTGACCAGTTTCTAGTAAATGATTAAGAAGAGGCGGGCTATACAAATGACTTAATGAGTGAGAATCCTCATATTCATTTTGCTTATCTATATTTAATGTAAGTAAAAAGTCTCGTTCACTACCAATACGCTGGCGAAAGCTGCTAAGTACATCGTCATATTGGTTCGTTAATTGTAAAGGAAATAGTCCAATCTTACTTAGCACAAGAGAGATCGTACCTTTCAGGTATAGCTTTACATAATGTTGCAGATGAGCGGCTTTTTGTTCGATAGCTACTGGATTCATTACCGCTGTAGTTCTAGTGGCAGTTAAGTCTGATCTCGCCATAATGAGAAACACGTAGTAGCCGTAGCTGTCTTTGACGTACCAAAGGTAATAGTCTTCAAGGAATATTTCTTCGGCTATATTGCAAACTGCATATTCAAGCAATGAGATGTCACTATCGCTTTGCTCATAAAAGTAATCCTCCATACGCATTAGCATCATGTAGCAAGTAGCCCCATATTGAATCGGCAGCTCCACCATTTTAATTTTTTTTTCAAGCTGCTCCTTACTGAGTTGATCGCCACGAAGCAAAGAGTTAAGTAGATGGGAGCGTAAGATTGGTAAATTAGCATGGATGGAGGCAAGTGCCTTTTGATGAGAACTTATTTCGTTCCAGCGGCTTTCTAGCTCATGAATAGCTCTTTGAACGGCATTAAGCAGTTCGTCATCTTCGACAGGCTTTAGTAAGTAATCGCTAGCTTGGTGTTGAAGCGCGCGTTTGGCATATTCGAAATCATTGTAACCTGAAAGTAGAATACATTTAATATGATCCCATGATGCTCTAATTGCCTCTATTAGATCAAGGCCAGAGAGACCGGGCATACGAATATCAGTAATAACGATGTCTATTGGAGTCATCCTCAAAATCTCTAGAGCTTCAACTGCTGAATGGGCTTGATAAACAGATGATATGTTGATACTGCTCCAGTTCAAATTAGTTACAAGGTCTTCAACCAGATCAGGTTGATCATCGACAATTAATAATTGATACATTTCTGAGCAACTCCTTCAACTTTAGTCATTTGTGAGAGGGACTAGGCCATGAGAGGCGAACGGTTAAGCCGCCCTCGGGTCTTATAGTAAAGCGAATAGAAGCCTCTGATCCAAATTGAAAAATCATACGTTGTCTAATATTCCATAATGCGCATCCACTATTGTCATCTGGCGTCTCGATCAATTTATGTTCAAGTTTCTCTAATTGTTCTACGGTCATACCTACTCCATTGTCCTCTACAATAATGGAATGTACGTTTCCGATGGTTTCAGCCCAAATCGTAATCAATCCATCACCATCATATTGCTCTATCCCGTGCAGTACAGCATTTTCTGCAATTGGTTGCAGCAATAGACGCGGAATTTCAAGGTCAAGCATCGATTCTGGAATTTCTATACGGTAAGACATATGCTGAATGTGGAACTGTTGAATTTCAAGATAGCTTCTGAGTAGTTGTAACTCTTCGTCTAGTGTTGCTGTTAGTTTCTCAATTCTAGTTGTATAGCGATAATACTTAGATAGATGCATTGATATGGTCATAACAGATTCCGTCTTATTAAGTCTTGCTAGGCTTCGTATTAGTGCAAAACAATTATATAGAAAGTGAGGATTGATTTGCGATTGTAATTGCTTTACATTCGCTTCTCGAAGCCGCAACTCCTCCATATATACCTTCTCAATTAATCGTTCAGTTTCAGCAGTCATATCGTTAAATCGCTCAAACAAATATGAAAA
>DXHF01000068.1 GCA_019113605.1 Candidatus Paenibacillus intestinavium | reverse complement strand
TGGGATAAATGTAGTTCCTTGAATATTAATCGGAGCTACATCGAGCTTAAGCTCCTTACCATTGACTAGCGCCTTCGTACTACCTTCGATTAGCACAATGGTTGATGTACCTTTGATCGTAATCGACTTCGCTTTACTGTTCCAAGCAACATCAGCGCCAAGTACTCCACTTATGAAACGTAGCGGTACTAGTGTACGATTATCTCGTACGAACGGAGCAATCGTTAGCTCAGTTTTCCCTTTATTTGTATACACGTATTTCTCGTTCAAATACATCTTCACTTGACCGTCTGCAATATCTCCAACGGCACTTCCTACTTTAAAGCTTACCGTTTTCTTAGAAGCTTCACGGCCCTTGGAGTCGTATACGGTTACTTGTAGCTTATGACTACCTTTCGTTAAAGTAGCTGTATCAATTGGGAAAGCATATGGATATTGCTTTCGCTCGGCAACCTGCTTACCATCAATCGCAAATACGACTTTACCGATGTAAGGATCGTAAGTTTTAACCCAAGCAATCCCTGTTACAGAACCTCTTAACGCTTGATCTTCAATTGCTGTTACGCTCTGCTTCAACGGAGTTGTTGTCGCAGCAGCATCTAATCCAACAACTGAACTCAAATAATAAGGGTCTTTAATCATTTGTTTATACGCACTTAATACCGAGCTATTTTCTGTTAAGCTGAAATTATTCAAGCTACGATCCGCACTATGAGAATCTGTAAGTGTATTAAGACTGAACCAGTTAATCCCCTTCAAACGAGGATATTTCAGCTTCGCACCATGGTATAACATATTCATTTTCGTAATTGCGAAATTCGTTGTCGTTGTGTTTCCTGCTTTGCTGAAATGCGTCGCACCGTATTCACTAATCATAATTGGTTTACGATCTGCATACTGCTGATACACATAATCTAAGGAATCTAGCGGATTCACCTGATCCGCAGGCGTACTTACATTACCATTAAAATATTTCACACTATAAATGCTAAGTCCTACCCAATCCACATATTCATCACCAGGATAATAATCATTAATCGTACGTTTGGGATTAGCCGCCGGGGACCAGACCATTGCCACATTAGGTGCTTCTTCCTTCATTACTTTGGATACTAAACGGAATTTCTCAATGTATAGTTGTGGATTTCCACTCCATAATACCCAGCTTCCATTCATCTCAGATGCAAATCGTAGAAAGACTGGCACTCCTGCCGCCTGAGCAGCACGGGCGAATTTGCGTAATGATTCATCATCTTTAACTGCGGCCAAACCTGATTCTGGTTGCACAGCTAGATGAATCGCTCCACCAGCCGCTTTCACTTGACTAGCCCATATGTGGGGGAAATCTGCGCCGTAGCGATGATAATTAAAGTAGACAGCATGTTGTTTTCCAGATAATTCATTGAATTCTTGGAATTTCAAGCCCTTCTTATCTTCAACACCACTATCTTTCTCGACAAACGCCCCAATATACATTCCGTGTTCCGGTTCAAACTTTGCAAGCTTTGTGCTCGATTGAACCGCAATATTATCCTGAATATATATTTCAATTTCTGTATTAAGTGCATCTGCCGTTGCTAATACTGCGAAATAGGTGTTCATATCACCCGATTTTTCTCCTAATTTACGATGAATCTCAGCTTCCTCATAATATGTATTGGCAGCATTTTGAAATTGTCCATCTAACTCATATGCTTCAGCTAGCAGACGTAAATACCCCGCTTGCTTAGATTGCTTATTCGCAGCTACTAGATGCACGATTGCTTCCTTATATTTCCCACTTTTAACGAGTTTCTGTGCCTCTACGTAATGTTTCCAATGATGCGTTTCTGTAGCAGCCACAGCTTCACCCGAATAAGTAATTAGAGCCAACAATAAACTAATAACTAACAATACTATAATATTTCTCTTCGATGATATTAACATTGTCCATCCCCCTCTAAATGAAATTATAGTATAGATTTGGCATATATAATAGCGTTTATCTTTTGAATACGTTGCGCTGTAATTCAAAATTTAGTCATAACAAAAAACGCCGCAGCTCATTTACCCTTTCGGATATGCGAGGTACGACGCTATATTTCATAGCTACGCGCAATATATGTGAACCTTGAAAAGTGCTTAATTACCGATAAATAATTTACCCGAAAAATCGTTGGATTTCAATTTCAGCATTTTCAACAGAGTCTGAACCATGAATAACATTGCTGTCTACGATCAATGCGTAGTCACCGCGAATCGTACCTGCTTGCGCCTCAATTGGATTCGTGAAGCCAATTAAAGTTCTTGCATTTTGTACTGCCTCATGACCTTCCAAAATCATCGCAAACACTGGACCAGAAGTAATATAATCAACTAACTCTCCAAAAAATGGTTTTGATTTCAAATGTGCATAGTGAACGCCTGCTTGCTCTGCGGATAAGTACAGCAACTGAGCTTGTACAATAACGAACCCTTTCTCCTCGAATCTATTAACAATTCGACCAATAAGACCTCGCGCAACTCCATCAGGCTTAATCATAACAAATGTTTTTTCCATAGTAAAAACTCCCTTCTAAAATTTTTTGGATACTTCTTGATTCACTACTGAGTAACAAAAAATACTTCGCAAGCATGTACTAATTTTTTGGATACTTCTTGATTCACTACTGAGTAACATAAAATAACTTCGTAAGCATACGCCTTTTTGAAGCGACATATTCTACTTATACGTTAGCACAAAGTAGCGAAACAAACTACTTTAACCACGTTTTTGTCGCACTATCACTTTTTTTTTACGTCGGTTAGCTGTAAAAATAAGCTAATATCTTCAGCTACAAGCTCTGCTGCCTCTTCCCAAAAATCGGTTTGCGTTAGATCAACCTGTAAATGCTTTTGTGCTAACTGTTCAACAGTTAAACGACCCGTATCTCGCAGCAATGCATCATATTGCTCTGCAAAGCCTTCTCCTTGCTCCAATGCCCGCTTATATATGCCTGCACTGAACAAATATCCGAACGTATACGGGAAGTTATAGAACGGCACATCTGTCAAATAAAAATGCAGCTTGGCTGCCCAGAAATGAGGGTGATACTGCTCAAGTAATCCATCGAAAGCTTGTCGCTGTGCTTCAACCATCAACTCATTCATTCTCGTTGTTGGAACTGGGCCTTGTGCTCGCTCTTCATAAAATCTCGTTTCGAAAATAAAGCGTGCATGGATATTCATATAGAAGGCTATCGCTCGTTGAATTTTATCATCAACTAAT
>DXHF01000067.1 GCA_019113605.1 Candidatus Paenibacillus intestinavium | reverse complement strand
ACATCTTCAAAGCCGCGAATAAATTGAATGTTTTCAATGACAGAGGATTCTCCGATAAAGCTAGCCACGAATGGTGTTTGTGGATTTTTGTATATATCCCACGGTGTACCTTTCTGTTCTAACTGACCTTTGGAGATAATCATAATCTCATCTGCAACCTCTATTGCTTCCTCTTGGTCATGAGTTACGAATATTGAAGTTATGCCTAGCTCAGAAATCATATCTTTCAACCACGTACGTAATTCCGTCCGAATCTTCGCATCGATCGCAGCAAATGGTTCGTCTAGTAATAGCAATTGCGGCTCAGGAGCTAATGCTCTTGCAAAGGCAACACGTTGACGCTGCCCACCAGATAATTGATGTGGATAACGATGTTCAAATCCTTTTAACCCTGTTAGCTCCACTAAATATTGAACTCTTTCCTTTATATATGCTTTTTCTTTCTTCTTCACCTTTAGCCCAAAAGCAATATTATCAAATACCGTCATATGTTTGAAAAGTGCGTAGTTTTGAAATACAAATCCTATTCCACGTTCTTGCGGGGGGAGGTCATTTACTCGTTTGCCATGGAAGTAAATATCTCCAGAAGATGGCGATTCAAGACCAGCTAGCATGCGAAGGATTGATGTTTTCCCACCACCACTTGGTCCTAGAAAACCGATTAACTTCCCCTTTTCAATCTCAAAGCTAACATTGTTAACCGCTTGGAAATCTCCAAATGACTTATTCAAATCTTTCACTTGTATATGCATCATCTAATGCACTCCCTTACTTTTTCTTCGACCACTCCATTAATAATAAAAGCATAATTGAAAATACAGCAAGTACAAGTGCGATTGCATTAGCAGCCACTACATTGAAATTTTCAACATCCTGATACACCAATGTCGTTGCAGTCTGTGTCTTGTTAATAATATTGCCTGATACAACTAAAACCGCACCAAATTCACCAAGTGATCTGGCTACTGTAAGCACTACACCATATATCACACCATACCGAATATTAGGCCAAGTCACTTTCCAAAACGTATACCATGAGTACGCGCCAAGTGTGGATGCCGCCTGCTCCTGCTGATCGCCAATTTCTTGTAGTACCGGCATTACTTCTCGAATCATAATCGGGAAGGTTACGAATAATGTCGCTAAAATCATACCTGGCAGTGCATATACAATTTGCACACCAATATTATTGAAAAATGTACCCATAATCGTATTCGGACCTAATAGGAGAACAATCATTAAACC
The DNA here is from genome assembly GCA_019113605.1 of Candidatus Paenibacillus intestinavium. Lineage (GTDB taxonomy): Bacteria > Bacillota > Bacilli > Paenibacillales > Paenibacillaceae > Pristimantibacillus > Pristimantibacillus intestinavium. The sequence goes on along the minus strand of DXHF01000067.1, from coordinate 3,890 downwards.
ACCAATAACAGGTGATACCGCAAAGGGCAAATCGACAATGCTATTACTTATACGTTTCATAGTTTTGGAAAGCCAGGTTGCTCTTACTAAATACAAGGAGAACATTACACCAAAAAAAGTATTAATAGCTGTTACAGTAATAACGATAGTAGCTGTCATCTTAAGAGCATGTAATGATTGCGGCCTCGCTATCGCTGCTATAAATCCATCCAACCCTTGCGCCCATGCGCCCGTGAAAATCTTATATAAAGGAACAACTAATAGTAAGGTTATAACGACATAAGTTAAACTTATCCATAATCTTCTCATAGTGTATTCCCTCCGCGACTCAGCTTGCTAATAAACCATAGTATGATGAAGGAAAACGTCAAAAGTAAGACGGATACTGCTGCTGCACCTTGTGGATTATTACTTTCAATCTCTCCGAAAATGTACACTGATGCTACTAAGGTTTTGCCTGGAATATTTCCAGCGATTAATACTACAGCACCAAATTCCGCTAGTCCCCTAGAAAATGCCAGCATTCCGCCACTTAAAATACCAGGCAGCATCGTTGGCATAATAATTTGAAAAAACGTTCTGATTTTAGAGGAGCCTAATGTATATGCCGCTTCCTCTTCCGACTTATCTAGTTCTTCCAATAGTGGTTGCAAGCCTCTGATGACGAATGGGAAGGTTACAAATACCATTGCAACGATGATCGCAGGTTCATGAAAGACAAGACTTAGGCCGAACCATTCAAACATGACACTACTTGGACCCAAAAGCAGCAATATAATAAAACCAGCAACTGCAGTAGGTAGTGCAAATGGTAGATCAATTAAGCTATTAATAATACTTTTTCCGGGAAACTCATAGCGTACGAGTACCCAACCGATCATCGTACCAATCAGTATATTTATAATCGTTGCTATTCCAGCTAGTTTTAAAGTTAGAAATACAGCCTTCCACGCGAGTGGATCGGAAATATTATTCCAAAAGCTTGATAGGCCAGATGAGAACGATTGTGTGTAAATACTTATAATAGGAATAATAATTAAACCTATGAAATAAATGATCACAATACTACGAAAACTGTAGCTCCATGTACGGCTACGAAAAAGTGAATTCAATGTGCACAGCCCCCATTAACGATATAGATAATAATTCCCACTTGAATACTAGGTATTAATAATGTAGCACCGCCACATTATGGAAGTCAATGTATTTTTTAAGTATAAGCGTAAAATTTTTCGCTCATTTGCTTATTTCATACTGTTGGCACAATAAAATCCGCTTATTCCCCCACCTATTGCAACTTGTCTTTAAAACCAAAAAAACTCAAAGCGTGTAAGAAAATACACACCATGAGTTTTTTATTAAACCATATTTCAAAATTTTCAGTGTAATATATTATTCACCATCGATGAAATAGCGATCTTCACCTGTAGTAATGATGGCTTTTCCTTGCGTGAAATCAATTGCCCAAGCAATAAATGCATCTGCTTGATCACTTTCAGGAAGTGTACATACTGTTACTTTATCAGTGAAATCAACTTGACCAATCCGAGTACTACGGCTATGTAGTTCATTTTCAAGCTTACCATACCAAGTATAGTCAACTTCAATAAATACTTCACGATGAAGCACATACTCAATTTCTTGGGCAGCCTCAATACCAGCTACAGCACCGTCTGTATAGGCTCTCACCAAACCGCCTGCACCTAACATAATACCGCCGAAGTAACGCGTAACGACGACAGCAACATTTTTGAGCCCCTTATTCTTAATGACCTCTAATATCGGCTTACCAGCAGTGCCGCTTGGTTCTCCGTCATCTGACGCCTTCTGAAACTGGTCCCTTTCACCAACCATATATGCCGAGCAATTATGAGTAGCTGTGCGATGTAATCGCTTTATCCCCTCAATAAAAGCAACTGCCTCTTCTTCCGAAGAGACAGGCTCTGCATAACCGATGAAACGTGAGCGTTTGATGACAACCTCTTGGTTCGCAGCTTCACGAACCGTGCGATATCTTTTCAGCATCTCAAACACTCCTTGAAGGTAATTCAAATCTTCCACTTGTAATTTGAACTTTTATTGATTTTTCCCGATTTCTTTTGAACTACCTCTTACAATGAAGGCCCCAAACCAAGCTACAAAGCAATACCCAGCAACGTGTACTGTACGAGTACACGAGCGACCAATCTTTTGCTCGTAGCTTAAAATGAAGGTTCAAAAAGCGGGATTTCAGAACCGAGCAGGTGGAGAAAATTTTGGAAAGACGAAAGCGCAAGTGTACATTATTGGTACACGCGAACCGTACTTTCCAAAATTAGCTTCAGATGCGACGCCGACTAAACTACGTCAGCCTAATCAACGTTATCAAAGTCCGCTTTTTGAGCTACCCCTTAAAGGCGAGCTTCTAGCTCAGCTTTCTCTTTCTCGAAGCCAGGCTTACCCAGTAGCGCGAACATATTTGTTTTGTATGCTTCAACACCTGGTTGGTCGAATGTATTAACACCTAGTAGGTACCCACTGATCGCACAAGCTTTTTCGAAGAAATACACCATATAACCGAATGTGTAAGGTGTCATATCTTTAATGTTAACAATTAAGTTAGGAACTTGTCCGTCAGTATGTGCAAGCAATGTTCCTTGAGCCGCTTTTTTGTTAACGAAGTCCATAGTTTTACCTGCAAGGAAGTTCAAACCATCAAGGTCATTTTCATCATGCTCAATTGTAATATGTTCTGCAACTTCGCCAACTTGAATAACTGTTTCAAAAATATTACGGCTACCTTCTTGCACAAATTGTCCCATAGAATGTAGATCCGTTGTGAAGTCAACAGATGCTGGATAAATACCTTTGAAATCTTTACCTTCAGACTCTCCGAATAGTTGTTTCCACCATTCTGACACGAAGTGCAGATTAGGCTCGTAGTTAACAAGAATTTCAATTGCTTTACCTTTACGGTATAGAGAGTTACGAACAGCTGCGTATTGATATGCTTCGTTATCTGCTAGTTCTGGCTTGCTGTACTCAGTTACAGCAGCAGCAGCACCTTGCATCATGGCATCGATATCAATTCCGGCAACTGCGATTGGCAATAGACCTACAGCAGTTAACACAGAATAACGACCACCGATATCATCAGCAATAACGAAAGATTCATATCCTTCTGCAGTAGCTAGTGATTTCAATGCACCTTTTGCTTTATCTGTTGTTGCATATATACGTTTGCGGGCTTCTTCTTTACCATATTTCTTCTCAAGCTCAGCTCGGAAAATACGGAATGCAATAGCTGGCTCAGTCGTTGTTCCTGATTTGGAAATAACGTTAATAGACCAATCGCGACCTTCAATCAATTGTAGTAGGTGAGTCACGTATGTAGAGCTCACATTATTACCTGCAAATAATACTTGAGGTGTTTTGCGTTGCTCTTTGGATTGAATATTATAGAAGGAATTAGATAGCATTTCAATTGCTGCACGAGCTCCTAGATATGAGCCACCGATTCCAATAACGATCAATACTTCAGAATCGTTTTGAATTTTTGAAGCAGCTTGCTTAATACGGGCAAACTCTTCTTTATCATATTCATTGGGTAGGTCAATCCATCCTAGATAGTCAGATCCTGCACCAGTAGCGTTGTGCAACTGATCATGCGCAAGGCGTACCTGAGCTGTCAAATAATCTACCTCATGCTGACCTACAAATGGTAATGCTTTGCTATAATCAAACTTTAATGTATTTCCCATGATTTCAATAACCTCCTGATTTGTACGAAGCTAAACTTCTTCTCTAAAAATTTATATCACATTTGTTTAAGAATATCTAATTTACATCATAAACACAAGTCCATTACCTATAATTTCTTAATAATAAGGTGAAATCATTAGGTACACAAT
>DXHF01000066.1 GCA_019113605.1 Candidatus Paenibacillus intestinavium | reverse complement strand
GAGTTTAATATGAGCTCGCTTTAATTTGAATTCATATTGTTGCATCATTTGTTGCCAAATGTTGCACTTGCAGTATATTCGGTTAATTTGGACGAATGGATGACAAAAAAATACCTATAGTCTGAACACTTTTTCAAGTATCCAGACTATAGGTATCAGTATATTTTAAGTAGCCCTTACTTTTATCGATTAGTTTTTCTCTCCATTTTGCAGCGCTGGTTGCAAGCAAACGTCAGCTCAATTCTTTGTATATAAAGTAATCAAAATCTGCATGTTTTCTCATACCGCTTAAGTCCTGAGCACACATTCCTAAAAATGAACCTGTAAAACGAATATAATTTCCAAACTCATCAGACAAGTGAACAATAGAAATCGCTTCCCCTACTGGCTGCCATTCCTCGTCCAATGCTGCATAATAAAATTGTACCATACCACGACGAATAACTGCTTTTAATCGATATTCAGTATTTGCTTGCAATGGGATATCACTTGTCAAGCATTCATCGTAGACTCCTTCGACCGATTGAACAATGCCTAGACATTTACCTAATTGCTCATGATGCGTCATTCGCAAATACACATAGTCTGCTGTATTATAATATAAAATCAAGCCTGCCATTTGTTGAAAATGCTCGGGTTCAAATTGAATTGTTGTTTCAATCTCGCAATTAAAAGCTTGCTGCCTTCTTGCAATAATACTTTGCCGATGCACTGAACTCATCGATTCCTGGCCTTTTATTCGCAAGTATCCCCGTCTCTCACTTAATGACACCCATGTTGATTCTGTTGGAATGCGTAGTGAACACCATTGAAGCCCTAGCTCCTGCTCATCAAAATGATCTAACTCAGGTATCGCAGGAAACGGGTGTAATGGTAAGTTCGGCCCAGCAACTTCTGCTTTCGGTTCATTACCGCCACCTTCTACTTCCAGCCAATTATCCTCTGTCCAGCTCATACGTTGAATCGCAGTTTCTCTACCCAATGTACAGTATTTATCTACAGTTGGTCTACCTACCAAATGAACCATATACCAATCTCCGTATTGTGTTTCTACTAGTGAGCCGTGACCTGCCTTTTGTAGCGCAATTTCTGGCTTATGTTTAGAGGTTAAAACAGGATGATTAGGTGATACAATATAAGATCCGTCAATATGCTCTGCGCGTGCTAACGTCACCGCATGCTCATATTGAGTGCCGCCCTCTGCCGTAATAAGATAGTAGTAGCCATTGCGCTTGTATAGATGTGGGGCTTCTGTTAATCTCAATTCCGTACCCCTGAATATTTGCTTACGCTCTCCAATCAATTGCTGCCGCTCGGTGCAATATTGCTGCAATACAATACCAGCAAAGGAATTTGTTCCTTTGCGGTGATCCCACAGCATATTGACTAGCCACTTCTTCCCATCATCATCATGAAACAACGATGGATCAAAACCACTGCTATTGAGATAAATAGGCTCGGACCACGGTCCCATAATATCGGTTGCCGTAACCATATAATTATGTGTGTCTTTAAATGCACCCATTCTGCTGACTACATCCGTATAAATCAAATAATAAATCCCATTGCTATAGCTTAGACAAGGTGCCCAAACTCCACCAGAATCAAGATCACCAACCATATTCAGTTGCGAAGCAGAGCGTAACACAGTCGTTAATGGACGATAATTAACTAAGTCCCTAGAATGGTAAATGATAACGCCAGGAAACCACTCAAAGGTCGATGTTGCAATATAGTAATCATCGTCTACACGAATAATAGACGGGTCGGGATGAAATCCTGGTAGGATCGGATTCGTAATTTTCATCATAAACCACCGTCACTTTCTAAGTAGGATTGTAATAATTGCTGACCTTCTTCTGAGCGCATACCAATATCCAGAAAAGCTTTAATTCGCTCTACATCATAGATGCAACCGCGCCATGTGCCTCCGCTTGCTGCTTGGAGAGCGGCCCATAATTTTGTATCATCTGGCAGATCAGGGTCTGCTCTTAACTCTGAATGCATTTCCCTTTGTGCTAATATCGCAGTTCCCTCATCAACGTTCGTGGGAGCTTCACCATCACCTAACATATGAATAGAGCCTTCCAACGTATGCAATTGAATATGAATGTCGATCCAATCACCTGTTCTTAACTTTCCGACTGGTCCTCCTGCTAGCGCCTCTGGTCCGATATGACCAATACAGGCGCCTGTCGATACACCAGAAAAACGGGCATCCGTAATTAGTGCAACATCTTTACCGAACGGTAAATGTTTTAATGCCGATGTTAGCTGATACGTTTCTTCCATGCCTGTGCCGGAGGGACCGCGACCGATCAATACGAGTACATCCCCGGCTACGATGCCTTTATTTTTAATTGCAGCGATTGCTGCACGTTCTGTCGTAAATACCTTTGCTCTACCGACATGATGAAAAATACCTTCAGCACTTACTTTAGATGGATCAATCGCTGTTGACTTAATGACAGACCCTTCAGGTGCAATATTACCAAGCGGGAAGGTTACCGTTGACGTTAAGCCTGCTAGTTTTGCCTGCTCTGGAGCAAAGATGACTTCTTCAGGCTGTACGCCATCTAATTTGATCAACATTTGCTTCATAATCACTCTACGTTCACTTTTCTCCCACCAATCCAGTACCTCGCCAATGGTTTGACCTGTTACTGTCAATGCATGCTCACGTAATACACCTAGTTTCCTAAGATGAAGCATCACTTCTGGAACGCCGCCTGCTAGAAAAGCACGTACCGTAGTATGCGGATGTGGCCCATTTGGTAGTACACTGACAAGCCTAGGAACTTTACGATTAACTTCGGCCCATTCTTGTACTGTAGGAATACGAAGTCCTGCAGCATGTGCAATTGCAGGAA
>DXHF01000065.1 GCA_019113605.1 Candidatus Paenibacillus intestinavium | reverse complement strand
GGTAAACAGTATTTTATGAATAACAAATACTTCCTTAGCTCATAATAAACTGAAAAAATATGACAAAGGGAGTGATTTACGATGATAAAAACAGTAAGAAATACAGTAATCATGATGTTTGTAATGGCATTAGCGGTAGTACCTATTAAAGCTACCGTTTCCGCGGGCGTCGATTCTAACGGGATAAGTACCAATTGCGAGTTAAGAATAGCAGAGAGAGAGTTGTGGATCGATCATGTACTATGGACGAGAAGTTTTATTGTTAGTGATCTAGCTGATCTTGAAGATAAGACAGACGTATTAGCGAGACTAATGAAAACCCAAGATGACACTGGTAATTCGATTAAGCCTTATTATGGTGAAGAAGCGGGTAATGAACTAGCTAAGCTACTTAGGGAGCATATTGAACTTGCAACACAAGTTACAGATGCTGCGAAAAGTGGCAACACAGTTGATTTAGAGAAATATAATAAGCTATGGCATAAAAATGCGGATGAAATAGCAGCTTTTTTAGGTTCAATTAATCCGAATTATTCGGTGAATACATTGCAGGATATGCTGTACAAGCATCTACAGTTTGTTACAGATCAAGTTGTAGCTAGATTGAATAAAGACTGGAAAGCAGATATTGTTGCATTCGATAAAGGGAAAGATCATATGCTGAAGTTCGCAGATATACTTGTTGACGGTATCATTAAACAGTTCCCTAAAAAGTTCAAATAGCGTTATCCCATACAAATAGGGACTTGTCACATTGACAAGTCCCTATTTGAGCTATTCCATAATGCCAGCTACCTCAAGTGAACAAAGGTTAATATGTGAATCTTCAACATTCGTAACTAGTCAATTCGCTACTTCAACTCATCCCAAGTTTTTTGGAAGCTTTCAAGGAGTTGAGTACGATCCATTTGACCACCGACATAGGCCTGCATCGCATCGCCAAATTTGTTACTGGAAGCTTCGCCGCCAGGGAATTTGAACCAGTTCCATGTGATCGCTTTATCCTGCTTACTATAATCAATAATATCTCCAGCTAATTGTCCTAGAACAGCTACATCTGCATCAATATTCGTAAATGCAGGGATGAATTTGAATTCTTCAGTAATATAACGTTGACCTTCTGGTGAGCTAACCATCCAGTTAAGGAATGCTTTCGCTTCTTCTTTTACAGCTGAATTTTTATTAATAACCCAGTTATTCGGCACACCTACTGGAAGTTTATCCATCGCTTCGCCATCATTGTTAATCGGCATTGGTAAGAAACCAATATTAATATCAGGGTTTGTCTGCGAGATCGCAACTTGCGTCCAGTTACCTTGCTGTGTCATCGCCGCATTGCCAGATGCAAATTCAGTCACCTGTGTGTTGTAATCCGTTTGCAGTGGATTGTTATTACCATACTTAAGCGTTAGGTCGAATAGATCAACCCATTGTTCGAATGTATCATTGCCGACAATCGTTTCAGTGCCATCATAAAGCCCTTGAATAAATGCATCAGAATCAGCTTGCTGTGCAAACGGGATATTGATGAAGTGATTACCTAGCACCCACCATTCACCGTAGCCATTAACGAAAGGCGTAATGTCATTTGCTTGCAGCTTCTCAGCAGCAGCCTCTAGCTCAGCGATTGTACGCGGCAATTCAGTAATTCCAGCTTGAGCAAAGAGGTCTTTATTGTAAATATAGCCATAGCCTTCTAGGTTAAGCGGTTGACCGTATAGCTTGCCATCCTTCGTCATCGGCGCTTTAGCAGCTTCAACAAGATTAGCAACCCATGGCTCACTAGACAAGTCTTCTAGATGCTCTAGCCATAGATCAAGATCGGTGAATCCGCCGTTGTTGAAAATATCTGGCTTATCGCCTGAGTTGAACTTCGCTTTCAATGCGGCACCATAATCTGCACCACCACCAACAGTTTCGATTTCGATGTTTACATTGGGATGTAGGCCTTCATATTCCTCAATCATTTTCGTTAGCTGCTCTGCAATTTCGACCTTGAATTGGAACATTTTTACGGTGACGATCTCATCCTTAGCTGGTTCCTTTGGCGCGGTGTCGTTCGTTTTTCCAGGTGCAGGAGTAGCTGGGTTATTCGTTGTATTGTTTGAATTGCTACATGCTGCAAGCACCACCACCATACATAGTACAACAAACATCGCTAATTTTTGATTGATCTTCATGTTTATGACCTCCATTTTTTATAGGTTCTGTTGTAGATTGTACAGCTTTATATGAAAGTGAAAACTCATGATGTTGTTCATTAAGGTAGAACATCTTGTCATTATCCTTTAACTGCACCGGCAGAAACACCCTCAATAATATGTTTTTGCATAAAGAGGAAGAAAATAATCATTGGTGCGACGCCTAATGATAAGCCAGCCAGTGCAAGATCCCATTGCTTCGTATATTGTCCAAAGAAGGAGTACGTTTGCAGTGGAATTGTTCTTATTGCTGCATCGTGTAGCACGAGCGATGGAAGTAAGAAGTCATTCCAGATCCACAAACTATTAAGCAGAATAATGGTAATCGTCATCGGCTTCAGTAAAGGGAATACAACCTTCCAGAATACTCCATAAGGTGTACAGCCGTCCACTACAGCCGCTTCTTCGATTTCCTTCGGAATTGATTTGATAAACCCATGGAATAAGAACACATTTAACGAAATACCAAATCCAAAGTAGCAAATGATTAATCCTAATCTACTATTCATTAGATCAAGCTCAGCCGCTACTTTTACAAGCGGAATCATGATCGATTGGAAGGGGATAACCATTGCCGATACGAAAAGTAACAATAGTATTCGATTGAAGCGGCTTGGCTTTCTAACCATCCGATAAGCCGCCATCGCACTCATTAATGCTAAGCCGATATTACTGACAACCGTAATGATCAATGAATTCGAAAACGCACGGGGGAACTTCATAATTCCCCACACTTTAACGTAATTGTCCCATACGAATACTTTAGGCCAGCCAGCCGCATTCATCATTAGATCTCCAAAGCTT
>DXHF01000064.1 GCA_019113605.1 Candidatus Paenibacillus intestinavium | reverse complement strand
TGCTGAGCGTTTACTTGAAGATCTTGAAGAGCTTGATTGGACTGAAAGTATTAAAGATATGCAGCGTAACTGGATTGGTAAGTCTACTGGTGCGGAAGTTACTTTCCCAATTGAAGGTTATGATGAATCGTTAGTCGTATTTACAACTCGTCCAGATACATTATTCGGAGCAACGTATTGCGTTCTAGCACCAGAACACGAGCTAGTTGCTCAAATTACTTCTGCCGAGCAACAAGATGCAGTTAAAACGTATCAAGAGCTAGCTTCACGTAAGAGTGATCTTGAGCGTACAGATCTTGCCAAAGAAAAAAGCGGTGTATTTACTGGGGCATATGCAGTTAACCCAGTGAATGGAGCAAAAGCTCCGATCTGGATTGCTGATTATGTTCTTGCTGGATATGGTACGGGTGCAATTATGGCTGTTCCTGGTCATGACGCTCGTGACTATGAATTTGCCAAACAATTTGAGCTTCCGATTATCGAAGTTGTAGCTGGTGGCAATGTAGCCCAAGAAGCATATTCAGGCGACGGTCCACATATTAACTCTGATTTCTTGAATGGTCTTAACAATGCGGATGCGATGGCGGCAATGATCAAGTTCCTTGAAGATCATGGTAAAGGGGCAGCAAAAGTAACGTACCGTCTACGTGACTGGTTGTTCTCTCGTCAACGTTATTGGGGAGAGCCGATTCCAATTCTTCATCTTGAAGATGGCACGATGAAAACTGTTCCTGAAGATCAATTACCATTATTGCTTCCAGATGTCGATGCAATTAAACCATCAGGTACTGGCGAGTCACCACTTGCTAACGTAACGGAATGGGTGAACACGATTGATCCAGAGACCGGTATGAAAGCGCGTCGTGAGACGAATACAATGCCTCAATGGGCTGGTAGCTGCTGGTATTACCTTCGGTATATCGATCCGAAGAACAATGAGCAGCTTTGTTCGCCTGAGAAGCAAGCGGAGTGGCTTCCAGTTGATCTATATATCGGTGGCGCTGAGCATGCAGTACTTCACTTGCTGTACGCTCGTTTCTGGCACAAAGTACTATACGATATCGGGATCGTAAATACGAAAGAACCATTCCAGAAATTGGTTAACCAAGGTATGATTCTTGGTACAAATAATGAGAAGATGTCCAAATCTCGTGGTAATGTTATTAATCCTGATGATATTGTTAATGAGTTTGGCGCAGATACGCTTCGTATGTACGAAATGTTTATGGGACCATTAGAAGCTACAAAGCCTTGGAATGCGAGTGGTGTTGAAGGCTCTTACCGTTTCTTAGGTCGTGTATGGCGTCTATTCGTTACAGAAGCTGGAGAGCTTAATCCACGTATTTCTGATGATGAGCAAGCTAGTGATGCATTTATGCGTACATGGCATCGCTCGATTAAGAAAATTACTGATGATATGGATCATTTGCGTTTCAATACTGCGATTAGTCAAATGATGATTTTCGTTAATGAGGCATATAAAGCAGAAGTTCTACCGCGTAAAGCAATGGAAGATTTTGCGCAATTGATTTCACCACTTGCTCCGCATATATCTGAAGAACTATGGGAATTACTTGGACACTCAGAAACAATCACATACCAGTCTTGGCCAACCTATGACGCAGCGTGGACCATTGATCAAGAGGTGGAGATTGTTGTTCAAGTTAACGGTAAAATAGTTGAGCGCTTGTCAATTGCAGCTGATCTTGATCAAGCAGCGATGGAAGTAGAAGCAAAAGCGTTACCGAAAGTTGCAGAACTGATCGAAGGCAAAACGGTTCGTAAAGTTGTTGCAGTAAAAGGTAAACTTGTTAATATCGTAGCTAATTAGTACAAAAAAGAGATGGCGGACAATAACTATTGTCCGCCGACCTCTTCTTTATCAAATGTTTGATTAACTACTTTCAAATCCTCGTAATATTTGGCGTGTGTCGTCCTTATTAATTGATTGAAAATGCCAGTTGTTTCTTTGCTTAGCATATGGAGTGCCTTTGCAGTAATTCCACCTGGCACAGCAACCCGCTTTTGAACCTCTTCTGTTGTCATACCACCTTCAGTAAGGAGTAATCCTGTCCCAAGCAGCATATTGCTAGCAATTTTCATTGCCCCTTCTCTTGATATTCCAGTTTCCTCCACTGCTGAATCAATAAACTGTTGCAGTAAAAAGGCGAAAAATGCAGGACCACAGCTTGAAATATCCGAAACAATTCTAGTATAGCTCTCCTCAATTCTGATTGGCTCACTTATATAAGATAGTAATTTTTCTAATTTAGTTTGATAGCTTTCTTCGATTTGTTTCCCATAAATACAAAGCGTAGCGCCACTCCACATTTTATTTGTAATGCTTGGTATTATTTTGGCTACTCTACAATTTAATTCTCCTTCAAGATGAGCTAATAGTACAGGACTTGTAATAGAAACGATAATTTGCTCTGCATGTACATAAGGTTTAATTTGTGAAATAACGGTGGCGAATTCATGTGGCTTAATGCATAAAAAAACAATGTCAGTTCCACAGACAACATGTACATTATTATTTTCAACTTCAATACCAGGGTATTTATATGCTACTGCTTGAGCTTTCGCTATACTTCGATTGCTTACTTTAATTTGTGTCGGTTCAACTGCTTCCGATAAAATAAAAGATTCAATTAATAGGCTTCCCATACTTCCTGCTCCGATAAATCCAATTTTCATCGTGATAACCTCCTAAAACTTTTCGAACGGATTATATTTACTTCTATGCAGCGAAAAGTTACCTCGTAAGTATAAGCAATTGTGAACGTGACGAAAGCTCTATTCTTTTATTTATCGTATTCCCTATGGCTTGTATGTTATGTCAATAAATAATGACAGAAGGTTGTGATTGTATTGAAACAAGATGGAGCCAAGATGATTCCGTTAACATTTATTATGATTGGAATGCTCGTAACGGGTTTTTTATTAGTCATTGTTGCGATTTTTGTACAAGTTTCTGGAAATGAAAAAGTGGATGATGTACCTTTAACTGTTCTAATCGAAGAGAAAATTAAGGGGCAAGAGGTAGCTATTGGCGAACTTATATTGAATAAAGCGAAAGATGAGGAGCAACTTGCAGACCCGACAGCTAACAGTGTGTTAAGCGTAGATCAAAGTAATAGTGCAATAACTGATGCTGATTCTACGACAAATTCCACGAACACAAGCATTGCTGTAGAAGAAATAATTAGCGCACCACAATCTAATAAAATAGATATCAATACAGCTACAGTCGACCAACTACAACAGTTGAAAGGTATTGGTCCTTCAAAAGCAGCCGCGATTATTGCAGATCGAGAACAAAAAGGGAAGTTTAAAAACATTGCTGACATTAAATGAGTGAAAGGTATTGGCGAAAAACTTTATAGTGGAATAGAAGAAAGTATTGTAGCAGAGCGATAGTTCGGTCATAATGGAATTGGAAGCAGTTACAAAAAAGTTTAAGCTTACGAAGAGACTTATTATTAACTTAAGAGGTCATTCGAGAAGCGAAAAAAAGTTTAGGAGGAATTATTCATGTCTGAAGAAAAAAAACTTTCCCTTGAAACGATATCGGTACACGGTGGTCAAACGATTGATCCAACAACAATGTCACGTGCAGTGCCAATCTATCAAACGACATCTTATGGATTCCGAGATACAGACCATGCGGCTAATCTATTTGGACTTGCCGAGTTTGGTAATATTTACACACGAATTATGAACCCAACATCGGATGTATTCGAAAATCGTGTAGCGCAACTTGAAGGCGGAGCAGGTGCGCTAGCTGTATCTTCTGGACAAGCAGCGATCACATATTCAATCTTCAACATTGCTGGTGCAGGAGATGAAATCGTATCAGCAGCTAGTTTATACGGTGGTACATACAATTTATTTGCCCATACATTTAAAAAGTTAGGTATTACAGTGAAGTTCGTCGATCCATCTGATCCTAACAATTTCAAAGCTGCAATAAC
>DXHF01000063.1 GCA_019113605.1 Candidatus Paenibacillus intestinavium | reverse complement strand
CGTTGTATTGGTATATCCGACTTCCTGTGACAATCGCTGTAAATGAGACAATGCACTGTCCTCTTTCGCTGCAACTACGAATGGAGAAGTAACGGCTTGGCTAGCTTCGATTTGCTTCGCGTTCAATTGCTTGACTAGGTCATCAAGAGAGGTTTTCAACTGCTGAAGTTGATTCGTAATAATAACCTCAGGTTGCTTCCCTTGCAGCATCTTCGTCGAACCTTCTTGCAATGCTTGCTGCAACAATAATAGCTGATCTTGAAGCTTTGTAATTGCATCATATTGCATAGAAGATTGAGTAATCCCAACAAGCGTTGAATTTACATTCGCATCGAAAGATATCGCAGGTTGCTCATTTTGAAGCGTTATAACTTGTAAAAGCGCTGCAAGCTGTTGCATTAAGCCGTCCAACATATTAAGTTGATCGCCAGTAAGCTCGGAATCTTTCAATGTCTCCAACTGATCTAACAAATTCTCAACAAGCTGATCTAACTCTTGCGTCGTTAACGTCTCTTCTTCAAGCACAGGCACGCTACTTACTAATTGAGTTAATAACCCCGTGGTCATTGCTCCTTCAGTCACTCCAGCATTTGCAGCTTGACCGTTAACGATTTGCACTAGTTGATTTTGAAAGGTTGTTCCCTCAACTGACGTCGCTGCCTGAGAAGGATTAACCGTCCCCATCACTGCGCCCGTAGTAAGTACATTTAACAGTTCCAATTTTTCACCTCCTTCCACATAAAAGGATTATGAATCTTGCATAAGTTTGGTTGCCAGATTTGCTGCTGTGTTTTTATTCACTGCCGATATTTCTTCTAAAATAGCAGATCGAGCACTACTACTGCTTGCCTTCAAAATACGCAACACTTTACTTGAGCTAATATCCATCATTTTCACTAGCATATCAGCTGCAGCTTTAGGCTCCATTGCTGAGAATGTAGCAGCAAGCTCGGCATCAGTTACTTGTGAATCTGTCGCCTTCGACGCTGTCGCAGCTTGAAGTTTTTTCACTTGTGACTGAAGTGCTGCAAGTTCCATATTCAATACGGAATCATTGTCTTTTAGCTTTAATGTAACATCAGCTGCGATTTGTGGTGTCATTTTCTCCATAATACGAACGCGATCCTCTGCACGCATTTGACTGAATAACAATGCCATTTCATCAAGTGACATACTTTGCATAATAGGTGCAGCCTTACTAGGTGTCATCTTAGCAAACATACTAGCTAGCTCAACAATCCGGGCAGTGTAATCTTCATCCGTAAGCTTTGATTCCGCTACGCTTTGCTTCAACAGATCATTTTCCGCCTGTAACGATATAATTGTACTTTCTTGAGTAGTCTGATCTGTTGTAGCTTCAGCAAGTTCAGTACGAACAATAGTCAGTTCGGCTTCGAGTGCAGCAAGCTTCTCATTCAGTTTCTCAGTACGAATGTTACTATCTGCTCCATCGGCACCTTCAATTGGTTCAGGTAAGAAATTACGTACAATGGGAATATCCTGACCTACTTTAATTGCTTCATTTCGGAAATTAACATCAAACAACGTCAACAATACAGCAATTAGTACAGCTACAAACACAATTGGAATAAGAATAAACATTAATCGTTCGACAAAACTAGTTTCTTGCTTTTCCTCATCTATGGCTGCCAATTCCATTCACTCCCTTTACAGGCGTTTCTCTCTTATGAGGTCGGTGACATAAAACGGATGGAAGCCATCTCGTCTAATTCATTTTGTTCCTTCAACTGAGTTTCGTATTTGAACTTGTCGAAAGCATGTTCTTTTGCTTTATCCCAAACCTTTTCTTCCTTCATCTTTGATGCAAGTTCTTGACGTTTCTGGAATACTTTCCGTTCCGCATTCATAATATCTTGTTTCTTAAGCTTAATACTTTCCGCACAGTACTCAATATATTGATTTATAATAAGCACTTCTGATAATGGTATCGCTACGAGCACCGATTGCTCTAACTTCGATTCCCAACTTTTTTGCTCTTGCAAGTATTGTTCAAGAAGTGCTTGCTGGGCTCTAAGTTCTGCTAGCGCGTCTGACAAAATCCATTCAGCCTGCGTTTTTTCACTACTCTTCAAATCTACTATTTTTTGAAAAGTATACTTAAAAAATGCCATTGATTAATCAACTCCTACCAAAGTTAGCAATTAATTTCTCTTGAGCTTCTTCTAACGTAATTTTGTCATTCGTTCGTTGTCTCGTAAACTCGTTGATTGAATCAATATATTCAATGGCCATATCAATATTTTGATTTGAACCTTTTTGATATGCACCAATATTTATTAAATCCTCTGATTCACGATAGATTGCTAGAAGCCTCTTAAGTTCGTTCGCAGCATCTAGCTGTTCATCTGTAACAATTTCATTCATAACACGACTGACAGATTGTAAAACATCTAAAGCAGGATAATGCCCCTTATGAGCAAGTTGACGACTTAATACAATATGACCATCTAAAATTCCGCGAACAGCATCGGCAATTGGTTCATTCATATCATCACCATCTACTAGAACGGTGTAGAAGGCGGTAATTGAGCCCTTCTTGCCTGTCCCTGCTCGTTCCAACAACTTAGGTAATGCGGCGAATACAGAAGGTGTATAACCTCTTGTAGCTGGAGGCTCACCAATTGCTAGACCAACTTCACGCATAGCCATTGCGTAACGCGTTACAGAGTCCATCATCAACATAACGTTCAAACCACGATCACGGAAATATTCAGCAATTGATGTAGCAATCATGGCACCCTTCATTCGAATCAATGCAGGTTGATCAGATGTCGCTACGATCACAACCGAACGTGCTAGTCCTTCTGGACCTAGATCTTTCTCTATGAACTCTAGTACTTCACGTCCACGCTCACCGATTAAGGCGATTACATTGACATCGGCCGTAGTATTTCTAGCAATCATTCCAAGAAGTGTACTTTTCCCTACTCCTGAACCAGCAAATATACCAACACGTTGTCCTACACCAACGGTCAACAAGCCGTCAATTGCCTTAACACCGATACCAAGTGGCTTAGAGACACGAGGTCTCGCTAGCGGATTATTAGGCGGGCTATGCGTAGAATAGTTAGGCATTCTACTTGGCAAAAAACTACCATCTAATGGATTGCCTAAGCCATCTAACACTTTCCCTAATAGTTCTGAGCCGACTTTAACGGTAAGCGGCTTACCAGTTCCTACCACATCGCAGCCTGGACTAATCGCATGTAATTCACCTAAAGGCATAAGAATAACTTTATTTTCTCTAAATCCAACGACCTCTGCCTTCAATGGCTTCGATGATTTTGTAGGAAAGATATAACATAGATCTCCAATACTAGCGTCGGGACCTTGTGATTCTACAGTGAGGCCGATAACTTGAGTAACTTTACCGTTAATACGAACTGGATCGATATTTTTCAGATGATCTCGATACTTATCCATTTCCAAATTAATCGGTGTCATTAGTTTGACCTCTTTCTTCAATGCTCTGATGTGCGACCAAAAGTAATTCTCTCTTAATCTCTGATAGTTGAGTATCAATTCTAGCATCTACACTACCGAACTTAGAACGTATAACACAGCCTTCATCTTTTACCGATGAATCTGGAATAATGACTAATTCTGCTTGAGAATCAATTGTTGCATTCAATTCTTCACGAGCTGCTTGCACAAAAGATAAGTTCGCTGGCGATACACATAATGTAATTTCACCCTGCTCGCGTCTACGTGAAAGTGTTCTCGTTATAATTTCTAATACCATCTCTGGTTCTAGCGTAAGCTGTTTGCCAATGATTTTCTCAGCAATACTACAACTTAATTCAACGATAAATGGTTCGGCCTCTTGAATAATTTGTTCTCTCGTTCGATAAGCATCCTTTAATATCGTTGATGCTTCTTCAAGATTCTGTTCCCATTCTGATCTCACTTCTTGCTGAGCTTCTACCTTGCCGGACTGATAACCTTGTTGATGTCCTTCAGACTGATGCTGCTCTTTAATCGCTTCATCCTCATTGCGTTTCTCAAGCCACCATACTTCGATCTGTGCATTAGCATCCTCAAGCAGCTTTTCACATTCAAGAGCTGCTTCACTTATGCGTGCTTCGGCTGTGGCCATAGCATCAGAAACGATTTGATCACGCAAAGATATTGTAGCCTCATCAGGTCCCTCTTCAACTGGTTCACTTGTCTCTTCTCTATCAGTTTCTTCATGTTGCGGAAAATGTTGATTATTCCAGCGCAACTTTTTAAGTTCATCTAGCGTCATAACATGAGAAGACTTGATTAGATTAGACAATGATATCATCCCCTCCGCCACGAGCAATAATAATCTCACCAGATTCCTCTAGTCGTCTTATAATTGCAACGATGCGCGTTTGTGCTTCTTCAACGTCGCGCAAACGAACAGGTCCCATGAATTCCATTTCTTCTTGGAAGGTCTCAGCCATACGTTTGGACATATTGCGGAAAATTGCCTCACGTACTTCTTCACTAGATACTTTAAGTGCAAGTTGTAGGTCTCCATTTTCCACATCACGAATAATTCTTTGAATAGAACGATTGTCAATACTAACAATATCTTCAAATACAAACATACGTTTCTTGATATCTTCAGCAAGTTCAGGATCTTGAATTTCAAGTGCATCAAGAATTGTACGTTCGGTACCACGGTCAACACCATTCAATATTTGTACAATAGAATCGATACCACCGGCATTTGTATAATCTTGAGTAACTGTTGAAGATAGCTTTTGTTCTAATATATGCTCAATTTGAGTAATCACTTCAGGCGAAGTACTATCCATCATCGCAATTCGTTTCGCTACATCCGCTTGCTTGTCTTGCGGTAGTGACGATAGAATCGTTGATGCTTGTTCAGACTGAAGATACGATAGCACTAATGCAATCGTCTGTGTATTCTCATTTTGAATAAAGTTTAAAATTTGAGCAGGATCAGCTTTGCGTGCAAAGTCAAAAGGTCTAACTTGAAGTGTCGCTGTTAAGCGCGTCAATACTTCTTTCGCTTTGTCTTCACCTAATGCCTTGTCCAAAATTTCCTTCGCATATTCGATACCGCCTTGAGAAATATACTCTTGAGCCATA
>DXHF01000062.1 GCA_019113605.1 Candidatus Paenibacillus intestinavium | reverse complement strand
CGTTTTATTATCAATCCGATCTAATAATTTCAGGATGCCGTTCGGACCTGTTCTACAATTAAAGCCAATGACATCTGCACCCTCTTGTTTCAATTGCACAAAAGCTTCTTCCAATGTATATCCATCAACCGTTCTGCCAGAATCCTCTGCAGCAAATTGACAAATAATCGGAATATTGCTTTCTTCTCTTGCGATACGTACAGCGAGCTTCATTTCCTCTAGATCGTAAAAAGTTTCAAATAGTAGTCCGTCCACGTTTTCAGATAACAATGCATGAATTTGCTCATGAAGAGCGTTAGTCAACGTTAACGTTCTAACATTGCCTCGTTTACCATCACGAATAGAACCAACAGTACCTACGACGAAAGCTTTTTCCCCTGCAGCCTGTCTAGCGAGACGCACAGCTGCACGATTAATCTCATCTACTTGCTCCTCAATGCCATAACGAGCGAATTTCACACTATTAGCTTGATATGTATTCGTCTGAATCACTTGTGCACCCGCATCAACATATTGCTGGTGGACAGAAAGAACAACATCTGGCTTTAACACATTGTATTGTTCATACGGAACGCCAATAGGGAACCCCATTTTGTATAAAAAGGTTCCCATTGCTCCATCGCCTACTAAAATACGCTGTTTCAGCGCATCCCTGAAATTCAAATCCATTTCTGCAACGCCACCTATATCACTCTACTCGAACGTACCGCGGAACACTTCCTGGGCAAGTCCTGTCATATATACATGATTATCGCTTGAATTCCATTCAATGTAAAGGTCTCCACCCTTCAAAGAAACGGTAGCCTCACGATCAGTGACACCACATAGAGCAGAAGCTACGAGTGTAGCACAAGCACCCGTACCACATGCTAGCGTTGGTCCAGCACCACGTTCCCACACTCGCATTTCAATATGTGAACGATTATAAACCGTTATAAATTCAACATTAATTTTTTTGGGAAACAGCTCATGCGTTTCAATAATTGCACCAATTGTCGAATAATCTAGTGTCGCGGCATCCTCAACTGGAATAACACAATGTGGATTACCCATAGAAACCGCAGTAAATGTGAACTGCTGTCCATCCACTTCTATAGGCTGTTCTACGATGCAATCTTTATCAATAATAGTAGGAATCATTAGTCCGTGCAAGATCGGAGCTCCCATATCTACACGAACTTTTTCAACGATACCATCAACAATTATTAACTGCACATTTTGCACACCTGCGCCCAAAGTCTCAATTGTAAGTTCCTCAGATTGTATTAGCTGCCTGTCATATACGTATTTGGATACGCAACGAATCGCATTGCCACATTGTTCCGCCTCTGTTCCATCGGAATTTATAATCCGCATGCAAAAATCCGCTTTATCCGAAGGTAATATATATACAAGCCCATCCGCCCCAATACCGAAGAAACGATTGCATACTTGTAGAGCTAATTTTGAGGCATTGGCAGGCAATTGCTGCTCCCCGTATACGATGACGAAATCATTTCCTAAACCTTGCATCTTTGTAAATTCCATAACTCTCTCCCCACCATCGCGTTATACTATGTTGTCATTAAGCATAACGAATGGTGAGTAAGATGAGAATTAATGATCTGATCAATTATTTGCACAATTATTCAATTAAGCAGCCTTGGCAGCCGAGTTCCATTTATTATTTTTCTTCTTAGATTTATTACTGCTAAGTACACTTCCAATTCCAAAAAACACCGATGGAACGGCAGCGGCAACAACGACAAGACTCCATTCACGCAAACCGATAGCTACAGTATTGAAGATTGGTTGTAATGGTGTAATATACATAACACCAAGCATTAATACTAATGATGAGAATACTGCGAGCAATAAATATTTATTTTGCAGCATATTACGGTGAAAAATCGAGCGCGAGCTTCGGCAATCAAAGACGTGAATAAGCTGAGCAATGACAAGTGTAGCAAAAGCAACCGTTTGTGCCTTAACAAGATCCCCCTCTTGCAATGTGATCCAAAATGCTGCAAGAGTACAGACGCCGATTAAAATACCGCGGCTAATAATTTTCCAGCCCAAACGACGTGAAAAGATACTTTCCTTTGCTTTACGTGGACGATGCTTCATTAGATCATTTTCCGCTTGGTCTACACCGAGCGCCATCGCAGGCAAGCCATCCGTCACAAGATTAACCCATAGTATTTGAATTGGTACTAAAGGTAACGGTAAGCCTGCCATCATTGCTAAAAACATAACGAGTATTTCACCTACATTAGATGCTAGTAAATAACGAATGAATTTTCGGATGTTTTCATAAATGCCTCGACCTTCTTCAATCGCAGCAACGATTGTTGAAAAATTATCGTCACTTAAAATAAGCGATGATGCTTCCTTCGTTACATCAGTTCCGTTAATACCCATTGCAATACCAATATCTGCCGCCTTAATTGCTGGCGCATCGTTTACCCCATCACCGGTCATCGCTACGACATGTCCTTTACGTTGCAGCGCTCGTACAATTCGCAGCTTGTGTTCAGGTGAGACTCGGGCATATACATAAATATTTTCAACACGCTTATCAAGCTCATCATCGCTTAACACTTCAAGTTGACGCCCTGAGATAGATTCGCCGCCTCGCGGAATTATCCCTAACGATCCCGCTATTGCTTCAGCAGTGAGCTGATGATCGCCTGTAATCATGACAGTCTTAATACCAGCTGCACGACATGTTGCGATCGCATCCTTCACCTCCGCACGTGGCGGGTCAATCATCCCCGTCAATCCGACGAAAATAAGGCTACGCTCCGCCTCTTCAACTTCTTCACATCTATCGTAGCTTGATAGTTCTCGATATGCCATCCCCAGAACGCGAAGTGCTGATTGCGCCATTTGTTCAGATGCAGATGCGCATTTCTGACGTAAGGCGGGCGTCAAGCTAATCACTTTTCCTTGCCACAAAATATGCGAGCATTGTTCTAGTAATACGTCCGGTGCACCTTTCGTTGCAATAATTCTACCACCCTGATGAGAAAGGATAACAGACATAAGCTTTCGCTCAGAATCGAACGGAAATTCCTTTATTCTCGTATATAATGCTTCGAGCATTTTGGCAGGCGATCCCAATTTCGTAGATAGAACAGACAGTGCACCTTCTGTAGGATCACCGTTAAGCACCCATTCTTCCTGCTCTACTTGATTTTTTCCCTTTCGTTCGGTAGTTTCATTTTGAACGAGCTTAGCATTGTTACATAACGCACTAATTTGCAGCAATCGTTTAATTGAATTATCATGACGGGTATCGATTTCACGCCCATTTTCAAATAGCCCGCCATTAGGAACATGGCCATGTCCCGTTACCGATAGTGCGCGATCACTTAGCCATATATTTGTGACTGTCATTTTATTTTGCGTCAGTGTGCCTGTTTTATCAGAGCAGATAACAGAAGCACAGCCAAGTGTCTCTACCGATGGTAATTTGCGAACGATCGCTTTACGCTTAATCATCCGTTGTACACCTAGCGCAAGCGCTACAGTCACAATGGCCGGCAGACCTTCTGGAATAGCTGCAACTGCTAAGCTAACCCCTGCGAGGAACATCCCGTAAGCTGGCTGGCCGTGCATAATCCCTGCAACGACAACCATCACAGTGAGTGCAATCGCTACTGCAATTAATATTTTCCCTAACTGCTCCAAGCGATGCTGTAAAGGCGTTTGCATTTCTTCTGTCGACTGAATTAAATTCGCTATTTTCCCCATTTCAGTCGCCATCCCGGTACGAATAACGATACCGATTGCAGTGCCGCGAGTAATTAATGTGCCCATAAAGCCAATATTACGTTGATCACCTAATGGAAGATCAGCTTCACGTAGCGAACTTTCATGCTTGGAAACTGGAATCGACTCACCCGTCAGTGCAGATTCTTCTACATAACAGTTGTTAGCCTGAAGAAAGCGAATATCTGCGGGAATCCGATCTCCACTTTCTATAAGCACAATATCGCCAACAACAACCTCTTTCGCCGCTATCGATATTTGCTTACCATCTCGCAATACTTTCGCCATTGGCGCAGACATCTCTTTCAATGCTAATAAAGAACGTTCCGCACGATACTCTTGAACAAAACCGAGCACCGCATTAATAACAATAATCGCAAGAATTGTTATGGCGTCCAAATATTCGCCAAGAAGGCCTGATATTAACGTCGCACCCATCAGTACAAGCACCATAAAATCTTTGAATTGGTTCAAGAACAGATGAATTGGCGATACTTTTTCGGCTTCTGTTAGTTCGTTCCATCCATGTTGTGACAATCGCTCAGTGACAGTATCCTGATTTAAGCCGCGTGCTTCCGAGCTTTCTAATGCTTCAGTAAGCTCTTCACGATTTAATTGATGCCATAGAATTTGACTCATTCTCTGCTTCCCTCCTGTATTTGTCCATTTTGCTAGACAACCTTTCTAACGTAAATGTATTCGGACAACATATAAAATATCCCTAAAGCACTTAAGTTTTCACAAAAGTTATGGCATGATAGAGATATGAAATAGTAAAGTGAGGTTTACAGCTATGGCTTTGGATGGATTAGTAACCAAATCAATTGTCGATGAGCTACAAGCTTGTGTCGGCGCAAGAATCTTGAAAATACATCAACCTACGAGCCATGAACTGGTATTCACCGTGCGTGGTAACGGTATACAAAGCAAGCTACTGCTATCAGCTAATCCAACTTACCCTCGTGTACATTGGACAACAGCACAGTATAGCAATCCTTTAGAAGCTCCTATGTTCTGTATGCTTATGCGCAAATACTGCGAAGGTGGCGTGATCGAAGCCGTTACTCAGATTACTCGTGAGCGGATTATTCATCTTGATGTTCGCCATCGGGACGAAATAGGAGATACTTCATTCAAACGCATCATTATTGAAATTATGGGGCGTCACAGTAATATTATTCTCGTTGATCCAAATACAGGTATTATTCATGACGGTATTCATCATGTTACACCAATGCTAAGTAGTTATCGTATCGTGATGCCAGGCAGTAGCTATACTTCGCCTCCTGAACAACATAAAATCGATCCACTTACTGTGAGCAGCTACTCCGAGTTCTCAGAAATTATAGTGTCACATAATGAGGATGTAACAACGGAGAGCTGCCTAACGAGTAAACATCTCGTTAACAGCTTTAGTGGATTAAGTCCATTGTTAGCTAACGAACTCATTTATCGTGGCTTAACAGGTGAATATGAGCAGTGGTTACCCGCTGAACAGCGTCCAATGCTGCTTGGGGGTTCACTGGAAATTGAAGATTGGCAGTCATTATGGCAAAGCTTTAATCAATTACAGCAGCAAGTGCAAAACAAGCAGTATCAACCGATTATTATTAAGAACGAACAAACAAGTAAACCCGCCTTCTCGATCACTGCACTTACACATATTGCTGGTGAGCATACTGTATACAACACGATAAGTGAATGTCTTGAAGCTTTTTATGGTAATAAAGCAGAACGCGATACTGTTAAGCAGCGTGCAAGTGATCTCATTCGCTTTGTTCAGAACGAAAAAGCGAAAAATATTACGAAATTATCGAAGCTTGAATCGACATTAACGGAGGCTAAGGATGCTGATCGCTTCCGTATTATTGGAGAACTATTAACGACCTATATGCATCAGATTAAGCGTGGAGATACATTCATCGAAGTAGCCAATTATTACGACGAAGCTCAAGCCATCGTTAAAATCGAGCTAGATCCGCAACAAACGCCATCGGAAAATGCTCAGCGTTACTTCAAACGCTATAGCAAACAAAAAAATAGCCAAATCGTCGTCTTAGAGCAATTGGAGCTAACCCGATTAGAAATTGATTATTTCAACAATATTTTGCAGCAGCTGGAAATTGCCATGATAGGCGATATTGAAGAAATTCGTGAAGAGCTTGTTGGCGGCGGTTATTTACGTGAGCGTGTCCGCAGAGGTCCTAAGAAGAAGAAAAATGCGAAGCCAAAACTTCTTTGTTATACTTCCTCAGAAGGCATTGAAATCTTTGTCGGCAAAAACAATTTGCAAAATGAGTATGTTACAAACAAACTAGCCAACTCAAATGATACATGGCTTCACACAAAGGATATTCCTGGTTCGCATGTCGTTATTCGTAGTAACGAATTTGGAGATGCAACATTAGAAGAAGCCGCAATGCTATCTGCACATTATTCGCAAGCAAAATCTTCTAGTCTTGTACCAGTGGACTATACGCTTATTCGTCATGTGAAGAAGCCAAATGGCTCAAAGCCTGGTTTCGTCATCTATGATCATCAGAAAACAATATTCATTACTCCTGATGAAGCAAGATTGAAAGCATTACCTCAAGTAGTTAAATAATGAATTGAACATAAACTGGCATGTACACACTCACTTTTGTGAGCATGTACATGCCTGTTTTGTGATGAAGTTCAAATTTTTCAACGTAAGAAAAGCTCCCTATGCGACGTCGACTACGCTGCAATGCGTTACATCGTTATCAAAGTCCGCTTTTTGAACTTCCTCTTCCAATAAGAGTTCAAAAAGCGGGCTTTCGAAAGCCGAGAAGATCGAGCGTTACTTGAGAAAGGCGGAAGCGCAAATGTACGTGTTTGGTACATGCGAACCGTACTTTCCAAGTTCGTTTCATATTCGACGTCGACTATGCTGCAATGCGTTACATCGTTATCAAAGTCCGCTTTTTAAACTTCCTCTAGAGCGATGAAGTGAATAGATCTGGTCGTACACATCCATCGACGCCCCCACACTACCTAGATGGCCATGAATTTGCGTACCCTGTTCATCGATGCCATGAAAATCTGATCCTGCTGTCGCAAGTAAGCTATATCGTTTAGCTAAAGATTCGTAGTATTGTACTTGCTCTGGCGTATGATCAGAATGATTCACTTCCACTCCGTCAACCCCCGCTTGAAGCAATTGTTCCACTAGCAGATCATTATGATAGATTCCGGGATGAGCTAGAACAGACACACCGCCCGCTTCCTTAATCCATTGATAGGCGTCCGATGGATGAATACGTAATGGTTGTACAAAAGCTTTTCCATATTCCCCGAGATAGAGATCGAATGCCTCTTGCTTACTATTCACATAGCCTTTGTTAATAAGAATTTGCGCAAAATGTGGTCTGCCAATCGAACCGTGTGAATCACCCGCTATTTCAATAACTTCTTGCAATGTTATCACTATTCCAAGTTCGTTCAACTTTGCAATTAACATCTCATTACGGCTTTCCCGCGTTGCACCTAACTGAATAAGTCGCTTCTGCCAAAGTTCATCGTCATTATTCGTAAAATAGCCTAGCACATGAATGTCTTGACCGCTAACGACGGTGCTAATTTCAATTCCAGGCAGTAGCTTAATCCGGTGACGCAAAGCAGCAACCTTTGCTTCCTGAACACCTGCTGTCGTATCATGATCGGTTATCGCTACACCAGCGAGCCCTAATTGCGCAGCCATTGCCACCATTTCAGTAGGCGAATATATTCCGTCTGATGCTGTCGTATGAACATGCATATCTATAGTAGCTTGTCTTATAGCCATTGACTAAGATCCCTCTCTCGTAAAAACTTCAGAAATGTGACAGCAGAAATAGGCAATAATGATGATTTCAAATAGACAGAATAAAACTTACGCTTAAACGTTACTTGCTCAATTGGCAATGTCTTGATAAGTCCAAGCGCAACTTCATGCTTCACAGAGGAAATAGATAAGAATGAAATGCCTAATCCCGCTTCAACAGCTGACTTAATTGCGCCTGTACTTCCTAGCTCCATCACAATTTTCAATTGCAGAGGATCAAAGCCATTAGCAATCAGTTTATCTTCCATTACTTGTCTTGTACCAGACCCTTGTTCACGCAATACAAAAGGATATTGCAGCACATCTTCAAGCTTCAACTTTTCTAAATGTGTCAGTGGGTGCCCGCTTGGTACAACAAGCACCAATTCATCTTCCATAACCGCTTCAATATGCATATCAGGATGTTCAATTGGCGCCTCGATAATTGCGAAATTAAGTTGATGATTTTCAATTTCTTCAATAAGATGAGTCGTATTCATTACCTTCATACTAATTCCAACGTCTGGAAACTCCTTACCGAAAGGTCCTAACCAGCGCGGAAGAATAGATTCACCAATCGTTAAGCTTGCACCTAGCAACAAGCGACCTTTCAGCTGTTCCGTAAAGCTAGACATAACCATATCTGTATCTCTAATCAGATCAATACTTTTCTTCGCAAATGGAAGCAGCACTTTACCCGCTTCAGTCAATTCAATCTTCTTCGTAGAACGCATAAATAATTTGGTACCAAAATATTCTTCTAGCGATTGAATTTGCATCGTTACCGCAGGCTGAGTCATATATAAAGTTTGAGCTGCTGCAGAGAAGCTAGCTCGCTCTGCAACAGTATGGAAAATATGTAATTGGTGAAAATTCAAAGCCAAGTTGTCCCCATCCCTTCTACTGATGCCATTATACAACAACTTCCAAAATATTATAATAGGGCGCTGTGAGACCCATTCGGAGATCGCTCCGAGAATCAATCGGAGATCACTCAGAGAACCAATTGCTGTTCCGATCGCCGTTGTCCTCGAATTTATTGAAATGGTCATAGCGGTATAAATCCGAGGACAAAAACGACCGCTGTCGCTTCTCCACTAGCGACTAGTTCTTTCCGCTTTGGGGTAAAAGGGCGGTTTAGTTCTCTTAGCTGGAACATGAGGATGAGAACAACTAGTGTCTACGGAGCAGTAATCCGAGCAAACTGCCTATGTAGACCGTCTATTCGCGCTGTAGCACCATTTTTGATGCTACAGTATCGTATACCGTACATATCTCGCTCTGTAACACCATTTTTGACGCTTCAGCATCGTCTACCATACATATCTCGCTTTTTAACACCATCTTTGGTGCTACAGTATCGTGTACCGTACATATCTCGCTCTGTAAC